>JBIPMI010000003.1:0-27154 GCA_044369215.1 Bacteroidia bacterium
TACGATATAATCAATATTGAATGTACCTGAACCACTTACTTCCTGAATCGATGAACCACTGAAAAATACTGCACGTGAATTAGAATTAAATGTTCCATTATCCAATAAACTACCCGTGATTTCCAAATCGCCTCCACTTAATGAACTTAAGCTTGTGGTCGCTCCTGTTGAATTGGTATAAGAACCTGCAACTATTCTTTCTGTTGATGTTCCCATGTTCATAGTTCCATTGTTGAGGATATTACCTCCTACTGTTAATCCGATTACCGTTGGACTTACTATACTAAGGTCCTCCATATTCAAACTTGTCCCGGCATCTATCGTTAAATTACCTCCGATACTTCTTGCTATGTTGACTCCATTCTTTAAGTTCAAGGTAGTTGCTCCGCTTATTCTTACATGATGAGGATAACCTACTCCACTGGCACTGCTCCACTCGCCGCTTCTTCCATAAGAACCACCTGTATTATAAATTAAGGTTGAACCTGAATTATAGGTTGGTGCATTGGTTTGTATAAATGATCCCGGTTGAAGTGTCAAGTTATGATTGATACTTGAGCCGGTTCCAAAATCTATACCACCAGCAATACTTACATTGCCAAATGTGGTGGTTCCTGCGATAATTCCTGAGCCTGCAAAACTTATCGTACTGAATAAACTTGATGTATAGGTGCCTGAATTACTGAAACTACCTCCGTTTGCTATGGTTAAGGTTTTAGCTGTGCCATTGTCGCCTACTAATGTTCCACCTGCATTGATTTGAATCGTGTTTACTGAACTACTCGCATTTAATGTTACAGTATGTCCATTTGAAATAATGTAATTTCCTCCTGCTACATATGCGGTTCCCCAAGTTGATGCATCACTGAAATTTCCACTTTGTAAGGAGGTGAATGTTGAAGGAAAAGTATATTGATAATTTAAACCAAGGCTATCATCAAAACGAATAACCGCCAAAGATTTTTCGAGTTCAATTAATGAATTTAAAGCACTTAAACTTAGTGTAGACGTAAAAACATAATATCTGATAGTACTGCTAACTGTTCCGGTTGTTGGGATAGTAGCAGTCCAAGTTGTATTTGTTGGTGAATTTGTTGGACTTGCCTGAACAATAGCACTAGTACCTGTAGATGCAAAATTTGCTCCAGTAGAATATCTTACATAAATATTTTCTGTAGGTGATAATGAGTCTGAGCTAGAGATAGCAATCGTTGCACTTCTATCAGGATTTACGGTAACTGAATTTCTTGTAACTGTAACCGGGGCATTTTGGGTGTAAGCAATATAAAACTTTGCGTTTGTGGCAGTATAACCACAATCGTTGAAAACAAAAGTATATCTGCCGGCATTACTCATGTTGAGGCCCATATCGTTACCGGAATTAAAGGCCGAAACATTATTAATAGTATTTAACGCCGCAACTGAAGTACCTGAAAATACCCATTTATTCTGAAACCTGTTTGAAGAAGGTCCGGAAATAAACAAAAATCCATTTCCTCCACCACCACTCATATTTCTTGTAATAAAATCACCACCACTTGATTGAACATTATAGGTTTTGACCCATTGACCTCTTCCATCTGTGGGAGTTCCTGCTGAAATAGAAATTCTTCTATAACTTGAATTGGAGGTAGATGCTGTAGAATAGGAATTCATTTGACCAGCAATCTGAACCGGCTCGCCTGAAAAAATATTCTGTGCAAAAATTGAATTGGTAAAGAATAAAATCAAAAAAGATAAAAATAGTATCAGATTTTTCATTTTTACAAGGCTATTCATTTTTCTTAGTTTATATAAATCAGATAAAAATAAGCCAATTTTTTAAACTCCCAAAAAACAAAAATTAGATTATAGATATCAAAATGAAAATAGCTTTAGAGTTATAAATAAAACGTCGAAAACAAAAACAATAAACAGCTGAATAACAAATAAATAGGCGAATAAAATAAATCAATCGGCTATTGTAAAATTTTAAACAATCAGCAAGAATATAAAAAAATTAAGCTCTTTTAGCTCTTTCCCAATTTGCACTTTGTTTTCCTTTTAGAAATCTAGCGAGTCCGAGGTACATGCAAAGATTCATGATAAAGAAATAATAAGGTACGAATAGAATTTTGACTTTGATTTGTTTATTGGCAAGGTACCAGCCAATTAAAGCCATTGAGTAGAATAAAACTTGAGCTAACATAATTGATGTATAAATACCACCAATATTCATCATTAGAAGAAAATTAACCAACAATAAAATCAATAATGACAAGGGAGCTAATGTCCATCTTAAAACTCTATGAGAGATAAAAAGGAAACTCACTTTAAAATTCGAGAACATATTAAATGCTTTAGGTAAACGACTCATACTTTGCCATGCACCGGCAGCAATTCTAATTTTTCTTTTTAGTTCTTCACCTACATTCGCAGAAGCTGTTTCCGCAGCATATGCATTCTTTTCATAAATAACTCTGTAACCATCAAGAGCTATTTGCATACTTTGCATGAGATCATCTAAAAGAGAATCCTTAGGTAATTCTTTGTAAAGAGATTTTCTATAACTCATTAATTCACCTGCAGCACCAACAATTGTATAAAAATCAGAATCCAATTGTTTTAAAAAGCTTTCATACTTCCAATAAATACCTTCACCGGCACCACTTGCATTTTCTTTATCCTTCGTAATAATCCTTTTTTCGCCGGTAACGGCACCTACTTCAGAATCAGCATAATGTTTAACCAGTTCTCTAATAGCTTCAGGATTGATATCAGTATTGGCATCACAGAATACAACAATTTCACCTGTTACATATAGCATGGCACGATTCATTGCTGCAGCTTTGCCATTACGGGCATCCTGGTGCAGTGCTAAAATCTGTGGATATTTTGCAACTCTTAATGCAGTATCATCATTTGACCCATCACTTATAAAAATTAACTGAATTTTTTCTTTAGGATATTCTAATTGTAAACTATTTTTAATTTTTTCTTCAATGTAATCAGCTTCATTAAAACAAGGAACAACTAAACTAACTGTAGGTTCGTATTTTAAATCATATTGTTTTGGAGAAGAAAAAATGTTCTTCAATTTTACTAGAAAATACAAAAGTATTCCATAGCCTATATAGCTATAAAAAACAATTGCAATTCCTATCCAAAAAATACATTCAAAAATACTCATACTATTGTTTTCCTAATTTTGTCCATGAAGTATAAAAACCACAGGTAAAATGACGAGGTAAAAAATCAACTAACCAGCAATCAAAACTTTGTAAAGCTTTAATTCTTCTGGAAAATAATGAAAATGGGAAAATTCTTTCAAGAAAATCGGCATTTTGGTAATCTAAGGCTTTGAATCCTACACCTTTTAGTAATCGATTGAAACCACCCACACTAAAAAACTGAACGTGAGTTAGATCTTCATTTGATGACTGCAAAGTTTTTGCACTGTAACCTAAAATCGTTTTGAAAGCAATCATCCCTTTATCTAATTTATGTTTACTTAACCATTGCATAGGTCTGGTGATAAGCATTTCACGAGGACCATAACCATTTGGTACAGTTGCAGCAAAAACACCACCCGGTTTTAAAATGCGGTAAATACTTTCAAGCAATTCATAAGGTTTATGAAGATGTTCAAGAACCTCAGAACAAACTACTGCATCAAAGGCATCATTTAAAGCAAATGAATTGGCATCTAAAACTTCAAATTTTACATTTGAATAGGTGTTTCTGCTACTTGCAGTATCAATTGAAGCCTGGTCAATATCTACACCTGTAACATTATAACCCAATGAACCTAAAGCGAGACTAATATTTCCATTGCCGCATCCAATATCGAGAATTTTGGCATCAGGATTATTCATTGCTTTAATTGAATTCACAATGAAGTCTAACCTTTTAATATCTTCAATATCTGAATAGGTGGTTGCTGATCTATAAGAAGTTTCCATTTTTTAATAATTTTTCAGGGGATTATGTAAATATAATATGATGATTTTTTGCAAGTTATTTATTCAATATTTGGTGATAGATATCAACTGTTTTTCGGGCATTTTCAGCCCATGAAAACAATTTACTTCGCTCATAACCAAGCGCTACAAGTTCCTTCTTTTTGGATTCATTATAGATTAAGTCCCTTATAGATGCGGCCAAATGTTCCGGTTGAAAAGGGTCTGTTAACAAAGCGGCACCTCCTGCTACTTCCGGCATACATGAGGTAACTGAAGTGATAACAGGCACTCCGCATCTCATAGCTTCAATCATTGGTATTCCAAAACTTTCTCTTAATGATGGATATAAAAACAAACTTGCCTGACTATAAATGGCAGGTAAATCGGCATTTGGAATATAACCTGTAAATTGAATCTCATCTAAAATTTCGGGATCATTAATTTCATTTGCAACTCTTGCCAGGTATTCTCTATTGATATCCAGCATGAGTAATTTACATGGTAATTCTCCATTGTGTTTTAAAATACTAAGTGCTTTTAAAACCCCATGAACATTCTTTTTTGGATCGGTATTGCCTAAAAAGAATATAAATTTATCTGGTAAATTAAACTTCTTCTTGGCCTCAGCCAGTTTTTGCGAATCTTCTACTCTTTTAAAATGGCGACTTACGCCATTGTAAATTGCTTCAACACGATTTTCCTCATAACCAAAATGATCACAAATTCTGTTTTTTTCGAATTCAGAAACGGTGATAATTATCTCCGCTTTATCTACAACACTTGGTACATTCCAACGTCGGTATAAGTTACCAAACTTTTGATAAGTTGTCCCTTCTTTAACATGAAGTTTTTCTAAATAAATAATATCATGTAAAGTAATAACCAACGGCATTCCGGGAAAAACAGGTGCGGTATTACTTGTACAATGTAAAAGTTCAACACCTGCTTTTTTAGCAGCCTTAGGCAATAACCATTGCTCCCAGACAGGATAGGGAGAAGCGGGTAATACCTTTAATTCTACATTTGGAAAAGAAGGTAAACAGGTAGGGTCTTCATCTTCTTTAACAAAAACAACATATTCATTTTTTTGATCAACCTCATGTAGATGTTTCACCAACTCAAGGGCAACCATATCCATTCCATGCTTTTTAGTTCTGAAAATTCTTTGCGCCTCAATTCCTATTCTCATTGCTATTGCCATTAAAAGTTAAAACTTCATCCTGCTGTTTATTAAGATTGATTTGCTTTTGATTTTCTTGATAATCCTGAGCAGAGCCAACAATTTTCGCTCCTACTACGGTGGTATGTTTTGTATGATTGAATACTTTTGCAGCTCCTTTACTTCTAAACATAGCTAATAACATTAATAGAAATGCCTGAGGAACACGCAAAGCAGCAAAGAATGTATTTGAATTAAAGAAGTGACTTGGAATTGCAATTAAATAACTAAAAGCAACCAATATAAACATGGCAAAAAATAATGGTCCAAAATGAAAAATTGGAGTGATTACTGTTAAAGCCATAAAAAACGATATACCCAGTAAAAGAACCCTTGGCATTAATATTCTTTGTAAAGCTTTATCGAAAAAGTCGAAATTACCATGTAAAACCAAGTTAGCTATACCTTCTAAAAGAACTGAATTAAAATCAAAAAATTGAGAAGCCACCCATCTTTTTCTTTGTTTCATAAAGACGGCCGAATTTTGAACCTTCTCATCATAAATCAATGCATCTTCTTCAAACAAAACTTTAATATTATTTTTAACTAAATAAAATTCAAGTTCCTTATCCTCAACCGGAGAATGAATATTGAACATTGCTTCCTTAAAAAACTTGTAATTAATAGATTGACCGGATCCAGAAAGAGCGCTTGACAATCCAAAAGCTATATGTCCTCTTCTAAAAATATGGTTATTAATTTCTTCACTGATTCCATCTAAAATTGCGAAAGCAGAATCTAAATTTTTTGCAGTGCGATGCCCTTGCACCACCAATTCATCATTTTGTAAACGGGCATTAATTTTTCTCAAAAAATCCTGCTCCATGATATTATCAACATCTAAAACAACACAATAATCGTAGGCATTATCAGGCAATAAACCTAAAGCTGTATTTAATGATTTAGCTTTAGTACTAACTTCGAATTGAACAGGAATTAGTTTAATTGGCATGACTAAAAGTTCACCAATCGTTAATTGTTTTAAGGAATCAGCAATTACTATAACATCAAACTTTTCTGTTGGATAATTTTGATTTAAAGCATGACCAACTGTGTTTAGAATTACCTCATCACTTTTAAATGCAGGTATCAGAATTACAAAACGGTTGTATTTTTCTACTTTAATAGCTCTAAAATCTGTGCGTGTAAAGAATGAACCTGCAATAGAAAACACAGAAACATACAAGACATTAAAGCCGAGATAACAAAGGAAAATTAATTCAATTATATATAAAGCCTGATAAATCATTCAATAGTTTATTTCTTTTTAACTTGGTTTACTTGATGAGGTGTATGAATAAATGTTTTATTGGCACCTTTTAACTTAAAGAAATTCATAAACATCAACATAAAAACACTTGGAAAATAAAATATGGCCTTTAAATACCTTGGATGATAAAATCTTCTTGGTAAAGCAATCCACATTGCTAAAATGTTTAATGCCAATAACATCAAAAAGTATTTCCCCATTTCAAAACCAACAAAATACAAAGCCCCAAAAATGCCTAAAGTTCCAATGGTGATTGCTCTTGGTAATAAAGTTAACTGGATACTTTTATCGAGCAAATCGGGCTTAAAAGTAAAAATGCCTTTGATGATACCTTTGAAGGCAAATTTTTTCATGTAAGCCAGTTGTGCAGATAACCATCTTCTTCTTTGGTTTTGAAAAACTTCCGGTAATTGGACCTTTTCATCCAAAACAATTGCGGTATGGTCGTATCCAATTCTGATACCTGAACTAATTAAGTAAATCTCCATTTCTTTATCGAATCCACCAACAGCATCAATCTTTCTCATGATATCTCTGAAAATATCATATCTCATTGCTTTTCCTGAGCCAATTAAAGCCGAAGAAAGTCCTAGTTTGTAATGACCTTTTCTAAAAATACTATTATTAATTTCTTCACTAATTGCATCTAGTATTGCAAATGGAGTATCTAAGTTCTTAGCCATTCTGTGGCCTTGAACTACAACTTCATTGTGTTGTAAAAGCGCATTCATCTTTTCAAGGAATGCCGGATCCATAATGTTATCAATATCCAACAACACAACATAATCAAAAACTGAACCCTCCATAGCATCAAGGGCAGCATTTAATGATTTTGATTTGGTACTTTTTTCGAATTTAACCTCAACTACAGAAACAGGATGTGTATTTAGTTCTTTGATTGTTTCAGGTTGAAGCTGGTCAGCAATAACACAAATTCGATAATGTTCCTGAGGATAATTCTGCTTAAAGCTTTCTTCTACTGTGTGAATAATAACCTCATCTCCTTTGTAAGCAGGTATCATTACAAGGAAATTATTGTATTTCTCAACTTTAGCATATTGGGGTTTCCTTGGAATAAGGCTACCCATGCTAAAAAACAGAAAATAACTTACATTTAATGCAAGTACTGTAAATAAAATCCAAAGTAATATCTCAATGAGTATAGGCATAATTTCTTACTTTATTATCAAACCTGTGTTTGAATAGATTTGAAAATGGTACAAATTCCAAATGGCACCTTGCCAAAAGGATGCAAGCAATTTAAACTCTTTTCTCAAAAGATACTTAAAAATCCCCTTTGGAAATGAAAAGCTATAAAAAAAGCTGAGTGCTAGCAGTTTTTGAAGTCCTTTAGTATTCCTCCGGGTATATACAATTCGATTTCGGGTTAAATAATAGACTTTCATTGGGCTTTCCTTACCCACCGACATGGACTCTTTGTGGTAAACTTTTGACTTTCCACAATACCAAATTTCGAACCCAGCTCTTTTTATTCTTTCACAAAAATCTGTTTCTTCATAATATAAAAAGAACAATTCCGCCATCATTCCAACCTTTTCAATAGCAGCTCTGCTTATCATCATAGCAGCACCATGAGCAAGCAAAGTTTTGTAGCTTTTATCAAATTTAGCATCATCTTTTTCACCGTGACCTATAGCAAAACCCCTTCCGGTATAAGGGTTTATTCCGGTACTTCCAGCAAATTGCAATGTATCGGGTTGTGAATAGTAAACTAATTTTGATGAACCAATTCCTATTTGTGGATTTGACTCCATTAAATCAACCAATGGCTCGATAAAATCGGGGTCAACTTCCGTATCATTATTTAAAAGAAAAAAATACTTCCCGGCGCCTTCTTTGATGCCTAAATTATTACCTCCGGCAAAACCAAGATTTTCATGGCTAAGTATCAATTTAATTTCCGGAAAATTTGATTGCAAATTACCTACACCTTGAGGAGATGCATTATCAACAACTATAATTTCAATATTCTTATAGGTAATTTTTCGAAGAGAATTCAAAAAAGCTTCTGTATGAATTAAACCATTATAATTAACAGTGATAATGGTAATTTTTGGTTGATTTTCCATTATGCATTCTTTAATAATCCTTTTTTACCAACCACATCATAATCAAATATTGTTGCTGTACTTAAAATTGTCATAGAGATGTACATCAAAGCACCTAATGGAGCTTGTCCGAATACCGGATTACCAAAACTTGCAACTAAAATCCCTAAAAATCCACCATATAATGCAATCATCTTTTGACGGGTATCAGGATTTCTTAATTTACGAATATTTACAACCCCCATTACAATTACAAAGGCCAATGAAAATGCATATATGCTTAATCCCACTATCCCATTTTCAGCCCAGATTTTTACAAACCAGCTATCAGTAGGTAAATTAGCTAAGTAAGAACCAGGGTAAAACCTTTTTGCCCAAACGTCGGTAGTACCAATACCCGAACCAAATGGCCTTGTCTCTAAATATTTCCTCAATTTTGCCTGATTCTCTAATCGAACCAGCAATGATGCTTCTTTCGGGTCAAGAGCTGTTCTCACACGATAAATCTGATAGTTGGCATTACCAATATAGGAGAACTTCAAGATTGAAAATACCAACGCTATTGAGAGAATGCCCGGAAATAAAATTTTATAGTTTTTAACTAATAACAAGTATGCTATTATACCTACAAAAATTACGAATACCGGACCTCTACTACCTGAGGTTCCCATTCCTATCAAACAAACAAAAAAACCGATGGTATAAAGTACCTTGCTTCGAGTTGAATATGGCCCCAATGCCATAATCAAAAACAAGAAAGCAACATAGGCCATTGTCACTCCAAATTGCCCTGCATCTGAATACAAAGAGAATGCTCTTAACTGGTCACCAAGAATGTGGGTTGATTTACCTTCAACATCGAGCCAGTTTTTTTCGAAGGCATCAATACCAATATTAATTTGCTTCCAACCCCAGAATGCGGTGAACAATCCCCATCCAAAAATAATCTTAAAAAAGGCATTTAAATCTTCCTTTTTAGTAAATAACAAAAGGGTTAGAGGAACCGTTTGTACAGCATATAATGAAATCCCCCTTACTGCATAAATCCATGAACCTATTTTGGTAGCATCAGGATTTGTAATTTCTAATAAGGTATAAATAAACCAAAGAATAGTTGTATATAAAATACCGTTATTCAATAGTTTTATATTGTCTTTTGTTAACCTAAAAATCATAGATAAGGTTGTTAAAAACAATACCCCGTCAATTGATAAACCAAGGGGAGCTCCAATAATGTATCTATTTAATCCGGTAAAGAAGAACGAGTAGTTAATATAAAAAAGTAATCCATAAAGAGGATTATTAATAATCAGAACGATCAAACCAAAAATTACAGGTAAGAAAGCTACTAAAGCACCAATACCCAGATCACCCATCGACAATACAATCGACATGGTAATACCTGTCATAAGAATCATTGCTCCAATCAATACATTATTGACCTCAGGAGAAAAGAAAGTTGTGGTATTTGGTCTATTTATTGCCATTTATTTTCAAAACTTTAAAAGACCAGTTAAGAAATTCATCCCAGCCAAATACAAGAATGTTTTTAAAATTTAAGCCCAGATGTTTATTCAATTGGTAATAACCAAATAACATCCCTGATAAAAACGTTAATGTAGAAGCAAAAGCTACTGATTCAAGATTTCCGAACAGGTATATTCCCAGATAGTCGGCAGAAATATTCACAACCAGCATAATCATTACCTTGATAAAATTAATCTCAGGTTTATTAATTGTATCCAATAATACCCCAGAGAATTTATCTAAAGGAAGAATAGCCATATAAGTAGCAAAAAATCTAAGCAGAACAGCAGAATCAGCATAATTATTTCCACCTAAAATAAGTACAACCCAATCTGCAAAAAGAAAACTTAAAACAGAAATCGGTAATAATAAATAGAAAACCAATCCTGTTCTTCTCTCGAAAATTGCTTTTAATTCTGTTGTAGCTCCCTCGGCAAACATCTTAGCATATTGAGGAAGTGCTGTTACTGCAAAACTTCTTAATGGCATTTCTATAATTTCAATCATTCTGGCAGGAACATTGTAAGTAGCCACACCACCTGAACCCAACATTGTACTAATGATAAAAGTATCTGAACTCCTTAATAAATTAGAACCAATAAGCGTACCCATGCTGTATTTTCCAAAATGAAAAATCTTACTCATCATTTCTTTTGAATAAGAAAAAATCTTATGGATACCGGCCCAACCTAAGAAAATACAAAGCAAACTTGGCACTAAATTAGAAATTGCATAACCAAGAAAAACCTGATTTATACCAGGATTACCTTTAATAAAAAACCATATATAACCTATAAAAACAATTTGGTTTAAAATACGAATAATGCTCATTGAAATAATTTCAAGTTTAGCATTCAACAACCATGTTGAAAAATTATGAGGTAAGGTTAAAAGTGAGATTAAAACAAACCATTTAAAGAAGGAATGGTATTCCGAAAGCAAATCAAAACTTACACAAATTATATATCCAATTAAATTAACAACTAAATAAAGTCCGGTAATAATCGAGGTAATTACCAATGAAGAACCTATTACCTGATCCTGTTCAGAAGGATTAATTGCCTGAGCTAAGTTCTTAACCAATGCATTTAAAACCATTCCAATACGAAGTGTATCGAATATGCCATAAACAGCTAAAAATACAATCCATGCACCGAAAGTAGACTTATCAAGGAATCTGGCTAAAAATGCAAACGTTACTAAACCTAAAAGCGCACCAATACCATTCCCGAGCAAGGAGGAAAAGCTTTTACTTTTAATGATTTGGGTAATGGCACGCATTTAATAATTTAATCCCTGATTATGCTTCTTCTATAACTTCTTGTTTCAATGCCCTTTTAACCGGCTTTGAAGATTTTGGTATTGAACCAACTAAATTCTCTAAGTTTTCAATCTCAACATGGTTTAACCAGGTCATTATTTTATTATCAGAGCTGGAAGCTTTGCTAAATAATTTTAAGATGTAGTCATCAGAAGCTGTCCAACCTCTACGAGCATCTAAAACCAATAATGACAAACGACTATTTTTAATTAATTGATTTGGCAAAGCATTTACGCTAATAGCAGGAATTTCAACTATTATAAAATTATAAGCATCTTTTCTAACTCGAGATAATTCAGGAAGTAAATTTTCTTCAGTTTTAGCGTTAAAGAACTTGCTGGTAATATCATAACGCATCATTCTAAATCTTCTATCCTCAGTTTCTGCATCATCTAATGCATCATCATTGGAAAGAAATAATACTGAATAATCAAGGCTATATAATTTCTCGGCAAGTTTCTGAGCTGCATAAGTTTTACCTTCCATTTCACGGGAACTTATGATTGTTATCAAATAATTTGCAGTTTTTTCAGGGCTATTTTCCAATTCAATTTTCAAATTGGTTACACCGTAATCCAACAAAGTATTTTCAATTTTTCCAATATTTGAATGAGAACTTAATCCACCTCTATTAGGTAATGCCGAGAATGTTTTCAATCCGGTTAATTCTTCTGCACGGGTAGTATTTTTTATTGAACCATCTAATAATTCTTTTGCAATGAAATAAATTAATAACAGGAAGAATGAAGCTAGGAAAGAAAGAATGATTAACAATAATCTACGTGAAGGGAGCGGTTTTGTTGGGAAAATTGGGCTATCCATAACCTGAAGATTATTAGACATCTCAATATTTTGTTGACGTAATTTAGCTAAATGTAAACCATGCAAGATTTCAAGGTATTGTTTTTCTGCAACACTAATTTCACGTTCAAGACGACCAACTTGCATGTTCAAAGGAGAGAATTCATTGTACTTTCTATCGAATTCTTTTCTTCTATCAACATAAACCTGTAAACGTGCTTCAGAAGCATCAGCACCAATTACTTCTCTCAACCAATTTTCTAAAACAACTGCTGAAGGAACAGATTCCATCGTATTATTGATACTATAGTATTGAAGCACCCAAACCTTTAGTTCTTGCTTTAATGCATCTACTTTCGTAGCTAATTTTGCAATTTTCTCTTCACTATTGGTATATAATTTAGCGCGTTCGTATTCTTCATGCGCATCAGCTAATTGTTTTCTTAGGCGATTTAATTCAGAGTTGTTTTTCAACAAAATTTCTCTTGACTCTAATTGGTCTTCTAAACGAGCAATTGCTTTTTTATGTGACTCAAAAGTCATCAACTCTTTATAGTATTCAGTTTCATTAGTTTCATTTTCGATTGCAACTGCTTTTGCCTGTTCGTAGTAGTTGATGATTTTATTACGAATACCAAAATCTTTCAATTTGTTTTCCGAATTATTCAATTCAGCAGCAGCATCTTTTAATCTAGCTTCAAACCATTTAACAACATTTACAGTTTCAGAAGTTTTTAAGAATTTATACTTTTCTATAAAAACCAAGGAAACAAATTTCACGGTATTTAAACATACACCAGGATCACTTGATTTGAAAGAAATATCCAAGAAATCGGAAGTTGATTTACGTTCAGCAGTTAAATTATTGAATAAAGTTTGAAGGCTATAATGTCCTTTTGGGTCTGATAATAATTTTACAACAACATTATCGGTAGAGCTATTTTTTTCTTTAGTAATACGGTCAACAGTAGCAGAGAAATTACCTGGGACAATTAACTTAGCTCTTGTAGGTTCATCAATTTCGTTTTTTAATCGTTCAAAACTTTCAGCACTTAAATACAAAGGATCAGGCATTTCTAATAATAAATGCTGAGCTAGGAGGTTAATAGCAACATCTTCAAGAGTTTGACGAGCTTTTACGGTAGCTAATAAGTTATCAAATGCATTATTTACAGCGAAATAATCCACTCGCTGCACTTCCTCACCACTGGTAATACCGTAACCAGATGCAAAACCGGTATATACACTTGTACCCGATTGGTATTCCTTTGGCATTTTCGATGTAAGAAAATATACCAATACAGCAACCAGTAATGGAAAGAAAATTAACCACTTTAGGTTTCGGCTGAATATCCTTAAAAACTGTATAAATGTCATTATTATCCTTTTTTCTTTTTTACTAAACTTTTCAATGGAACACCCAACAAAGCTTCAAATTGCAACAGCGAACTGTAATAAAACCTGAAAGACTCATGGTAAGCCGATTCAGCATCTGCCAATACATTTTTTTGACGAGAGTATTCTGAAATATGTATTGTTCCTTCTCTCCACTCTTTTTCTGCAACAGCACATGCTACAGTTTGAGTTAACAAATCCTCGTTTCTGGCTTTATATAATCTATTGTAGCCAACCATATCAGCATAAAACTGACCTAAACTTCTTCTTAATTCTTGTGCAACAGCCTCTTTATGGTGTTTTGAAGCAATAATTTTCTCTTTTACTTCATTTACTCTACCCTTATGACCCAATACATCAAAAACTGAAACTTGAATATTTACACCGGCTCTATAGCCTTGTGTTACTAAGACTAACTGAGTAGGTTGAACAGGATCGGCATAACCAAAAAACGGCAAACTACCGAAAGAATAGTTATAGAATACACTTACGTTATTAGCCCATAACCAACGGGTATAACTTTCAGTCCACATATTCGAACGCATGACAGCAGTTTCTGCTTTAAAGTTTTCATTTTTGGCTAAAGCAATTTGATATAAAGAATCAAACCTCGGAAGTAATACTTCAATATCTACTTTTGGGTCTAAAAAGACAGACTCGTCAACTTGTGCATTTGCCTGGAATGACATTGCAAAAAGACTGAACAAAATGAGTAAATATAGACTTAGTTTTTTCATGCTTATAGTTCTTGCACATTATATATTTCGTGCTACAACAAAGTAAGTTCAGAAGCATATATTGAATGAAAGCAGTTATTAACCCTAATAATAATGGTGTCTAATTTTTTAAAACTGCTAAAATTCAAAAAAAAATCGGTTATTTGAATCAACTTGAAAAAGACTCGGAAGCCATGAGAAATCGCGACATTATCATTACAAGCCTGCAACCATTTTACCTACCCATTGGTAGCAATTGCATAAACATTGCAGAGGAATTATCGAAGCAAAATAGAGTACTTTATGTTAATTATGCATTTGACAGGTCAAGTATAAAAAGAGAAAAAGACAAGCCTCATGTGAAAATTCGGCATGAAATGAAAGTGGGGTTAAAACATAATTTAGAGCTTGTAAAAGAGAACCTTTGGACCCTCTCTCCCACTTCACTTTTAGAATCAATAAACTGGCTACCTTTTACATTTTTATTTCGCTTATTTAATCGAATAAATAACAAACGTTTTTCGAGTGAAATTAAGAAAGCAATTGATGAATTAAATTTCAAGAATTATATCATTTTTACCGATAGTGATATGTTCCGCAGTTATCATTTAAAGGAAATGTTAAAACCGGCATTATCTATTTATTATACACGAGATAATATGATGAGCGTTCCTTACTGGCAAAAACATGGGCACTTATTGGAAGCTGAGTTTATGTCGAAGGTTGATCTGGTTTGCGCAAACTCCACTTATTTAGCTTCACTGGCACAAAAATATAATATAAACTCTTTTTATGTAGGGCAAGGTTGTGATATTAGTGCATTCAATCCTCGGGTAAACAGAGAAGTCCCTGAAGACATGAGGAATATTAAGCAACCTATAATTGGATATATAGGTGCATTATATACTTTAAGGCTTGATTTAGAGATTATCAGAAAAATTGCAAAAAAAGAACCTGCATGGAATATTGTTTTAATTGGGCCGGAAGATGAAGGTTTTAAAAACTCTGATTTACACCAACTTCCAAATGTTCATTTTTTAGGAGCTAAACCTGGAAATGTGCTTGCAGATTATTTATATGGCTTTGATGTAGCAATTAATCCTCAAATTCTAAATGAGGTTACTATCGGAAATTATCCAAGAAAAATTGATGAATATTTAGCAATGGGAAAACCAACTGTGGCTACTGGAACTAAAGCAATGGAAATATTTGCGGAGCATTGCTATCTTGCACAAACATCTAATGATTATGCTCCACTAATTAAAAGAGCATTAGTAGAAAATAATCCTCAAAAAATTGAATCGAGAATGGCATTTGCGGCTACTCATACCTGGAAAAACAGTGTAAAAGCTATTTATGATTCTATTGAAAAAGTTAAACCTTCTTTATAATTAGAAATGGGAATAGCAGAAACAATCAAGTCGAATAAATCACTCAAAAAATTTGTTCATTTTTTACTCATACCAAGAGGTCAGGCGCGTCCCCGACTTTGGGTGAAATATTTTGTAAATCCGTTCTATCACAAAAGAGGAAAAAACTCGGTGATTAGAAGAAGAACCCGAATTGATGTGTTACCTTTTAACCCATTTAGTTTAGGAGAAGGAAGTACTATTGAAGATTTTTCAACCATAAACAATGGCGTTGGTGCCGTAATAATTGGCAATAATAGCAGAATTGGAATAGGGAATGTTGTAATTGGACCTGTTACGGTTGGAAACAATGTTATTCTCGCGCAGAATATTGTTATAAGTGGATTAAATCATGGTTATGAAGACATCGATTTACCTATTCATAAACAACCAGTAAGCACTACACCCATATTTATTGAAGATGATAGTTGGATTGGAGCAAATGTAGTAGTTACAGCAGGTGTTACAATTGGAAAACATTGTGTGGTAGCTGCCGGTGCCGTAGTAACAAAAGATATTCCTCCATTTTCAATTGCAGTTGGCAATCCTGCCAGGGTTATTAAACAATATAACAAACAGACAGGTAAGTGGGAAAAAGTTTGATTTGAATTCTTCGTTTCAGTGATACAAAAAAGGAGTTTCAAATGAAACTCCTTTTTTGTTATTACACAATTTGATGTTTGTATATTTTAAACATTTTCCTTTTGAAACAAAGCGGGAATTGTTCTCAAAATTAATTTGATATCATTCCATAATGAATAATTTTTAGCGTATTCATTATCTAGCTCCATTCTTTCTTCTTCGCTCATTGGACCACCTTTACCCCTTTTAGTTACTTGCCACAAACCTGTAATACCTGCAGGAGCAAGAAATCTTAAAGAGAAATGATCTGTAGTTAATTTTTCAGCTTCATACAAAGGAAGAGGTCTATTCCCTACAATACTCATATCACCTTTTAATACATTTATTAACTGAGGTAATTCATCCATACTGGTATTCCTAAGGATTTTACCAAATTTGGTGATACGTGGATCGTTTTCAATTTTAATAAATTTAGAACCTTCTTTAATCCTTTTTACATCAGCAAAAACTTTTTCACAAATCATATCACCATCCATGTATAATTTATTTCGACATGGTATATTTGCAGATTTGCACTCATCACATAAAAAGGTTTTATATTCCTCAATTGATTTTTCTTCAGGTGGGTTTACATATTGGTTCAAATGCTTAAGGTTTTTCAACATACCATCTGCCCCCTGACGCATCGATCTGAATTTGTAGAAATCAAAAAGTACATAACCTGTCCCAACACGCTTAGCTGAATAAAACACCGGACCTTTCGATTCTAGGCTGATAAAAATAACAATTAGTAATAAAATCGGAGATAATAGCATCAGAGCAATTGAAGCCACAATGATATCAAACAACCTTTTTGAAAAAGGCATATGGTATTTAGGGAATTCCGTTCTGGCATCCAAAATTGACTTATGATACCTTGGTGGATTTTCAATTAAATATTTTGCTCTGGCAAGAAACTCTTCCTTTTTAACCGGACGTTCGAAAATATCGGCAAATTGCTCATGCAAAGCAATGCTTCTGCTTGAATCATTGATTCTATCAACAATTAAAACAAAAGGAACATTTGCTGTATTTGGAACATTCTTACAATTTTTTCTAAGTGTAATTCCATTTACGCCTAACAAATCTGAATGAGGAACAATTAATTTTACCGGTTCATTCTTGTTTGACCATTGAATAAATTGAAAAATATTATCAAAATGATAAATTTCAAATTCCTCTTTAAACAAATGTGAGAACTCTACAATTGAATCTGCATCAGTTGAAATAAATGCAATTCTTGGTTTGTTATTAGAAGCCTCCATCGATTAAACCTTTTTAAGTCTGCGAAAAATATTATCAATTCTAGCTTCAAGTTCTTCCGGATTAAATGGTTTAATTAAATAATCATCAGCACCGGCTTTTAAACACTTAATTTTCTCAGCACTTCCTTCATTACCTGATAACATAATTAAAGGAATATCTTTAAAAAAACCACTTGAACGAATTTGTTTAATAAACTCAATTCCATTTAACTCCGGCATATTTATATCGGCCACAATTACATCAGGAATAACACCTTGCTGCATCCATTCCAAAGCTTCTTTCCCATTTTGTTTAGCTACAACATTGTAGGTTTTTCCAAAATAGAAATCCAGAATTTTAAGGATACTGATTTCATCATCAAGGGCAAGTAATGTTTTTTTCATATCGGTTTTATTTTATTATTTGCTTTTATAAATATTTTGGAATTCTTCAGTTTTCATAATTCTGTATATGGTTGATTTACCCACATTCAGTTTTTTGGCAACTATAATTACATTGTCATCATATTTTTCAAGGTAATTCTTAATGATTATATTATTGTAATCATCAAGTGTCATTTCTTTACTTAAAAAATTTGAAACCGATTTCTCTGAATTGTAAGTAATGTCTTTACCTTCAATTACTCCATCATCGCACATTACACAAGCTAATTCAACTATTGCTTTCAGTTCTCTAATGTTTCCGGGATAAGTGTAATCCAAAAGTTTCTTTTGTGCTTCAGAGCTTAATATCAATTTCCTTACTTTGTTTTCTCTACAATACTCATCTATTAAAGATTTTGATATATGTATTATGTCATGTCCTCTGTCTCTTAATGCAGGTAATGCTAATGGCAATCCTAATAAGCGATAATATAAATCCTCTCTGAATCTTCCTTCCTGAACCTCCAAAGCTAGATTTTTATGCGTAGCAACAATTACTCTTACATCTATTGAAAGCGTTTGATTACCTCCAACTCTTGTAACTTCTCTTTCTTGAAGTACACGTAATAGTTTAGACTGTAAACTTAAATCTAACTCCCCAATCTCATCCAAAAATATAGTTCCTTTATTTGCTTGTTCAAATTTCCCTATTCTTCTGGCATCAGCACCGGTAAATGAACCTTTTTCGTGTCCAAATAATTCACTTTCTATTAAATCTTTTGGAATTGCAGCCACATTAACCGGTACAAAAGCAGCTTTTTTTCTTTCACTATGGTAATGAATTGCTTTAGCTACCAATTCTTTTCCTGTACCTGTTTCTCCGCTTATTGATACTGTAATTTTACTACTGGCAGCTTTTTCAATCAATGAAAATGTCTTTTTTATGATATCACTATTCCCAATAATTGTTTTACTGAAATCGTACTTTTTACCTAGGTCTTCTTTTAGCTCATCAATTTCAGTTCTAAGCTTGGTATTGGTAAGTGCATTAAAAATGGAATTGAGTAAACGAGGCTTGGTATCTTCATTCTTTATGATATAATCAAATACACCAAGTTTCAATAATTCTACTGCAGTACCAACATCATCCTGACCGGAAATAACAACAACTTGAATTTGGTCATCAATTTCCTTGATTTTTTTTATCAATTCAGCACCATTCATTCCCGGTAAGCTGTAATCAACTGTTACCAAATCCGGCTTTTTATGAATGTTCGCCAAAAATTCTTTACCATCAGCAAATGACTCAACCACATAGTCCGGATTTAATCCTACCGAATACGATAAGAAATTCCTGTACCAGGTATCATCTTCTACTATAAATATTTTAAAACTATTATTATGAGTCGCCATAAATCCGGCATGTTATAAAACAAAAATGAGCAAAGATTTGAAAGATTTCATAATTTATTTCAAACGCCTGTTGTTAGTTGTACATTTAATTATTAATCTGCATATTTTCAAACACTTAGTAAAATATGATTTTTATAATTAATATATCAATTTTTCATCAAACTGTCCAATTTTGGGAAAACCAAAGGTTTTCGCGATAATCAGTCCCAAAATAAACTCAAATTTCTAATGAGAAATGATCATTTTTCTCTTATAGATTTCCATCAATTTAGCTTTTGAATTTTCGGAAAATTTAGAATTATAAATCATTCCAAAACGGCCTCCTGTTTCGATAGAATCATAAACTTTTGCCTTAACCGGTCGGTGATGAAAAATAGAAATAAGCTCTCTATTGTAAAAAATCATCAGAATTCTGTTGGTATAAGATTGCGTTACAAAATCAAATTCTGGAATCAGCCAACTCTCATAATTTTCGTACTTTTCCTGCTCAAAATAGCCAAATTTTTTAATGTACTCCTCAAAATAGGAAAACCTCTCATTTTGACTCGCATTCCCTAATAATTTTTCCAATTCCAATTCTGGCACAGATATCGGATCAATAGAAGCATTATCAATATAGGCTGAAATTTGAATATGAGCCATCGTATCATTCGACTCCATTTCACGCATTGGATTAAATGGTCGAATGACTTTTCCAGTCTTTTTTAAAGAAGAATTAAAAAGTAATGCGCCTCTTTCCAATCTTATTCCATCGTATTGCTGATTTTTTTTCACCCAACAATCCAATAAGATTCTCGATTTACGTGCATTAAAATTATGTGCAATGAAATAGGAGTTCGGGTACAATTCAGCGACTTGCTCACCTTCTGCATCGAAATAAACAGAACAATTTCCTGCTGATTTTTCTGCAAAAACCCAAACAGGAAAACTAAAAAGGATTAATTGAAAAATTAAAATCCTAATTACTTGCTCTTTTATGTTTAACAAATTCAATGGCAACAGGAACCAAAGATACCAAAATGATGCCAAAAACAACCTTTTCGAAATTTGCCTGAATCCAAGCATTACTTCCTAAAAAATACCCACCTAAAGTGATGCTAGTTACCCACAATACAGCTCCTATGAAGCAAAAAATTATGTACTTGCTATATTTCATATTACCAATTCCTGCAACAAAAGGAGCAAATGTCCTGACAATAGGAACAAAACGTGCCATAATAATAGTTCTTACTCCATGCTTTTCATAAAATTGGTTAGTTTTATCTAGGTAATCTTTTCTAATTGTAAATATTCCAAAAAGCTTTGCTCCTTCTCCTTTTTTTGCTAAAAATTTTCCTATGAAATAATTCGTATTATCTCCTAATAAAGCGGCAAAAATGAGTAATATAATGATTAATGAAACATCCAAATTGTTGTTTGCGTTACCAGCAAGAACGCCAGCGGTAAAAAGCAATGAGTCTCCTGGCAATAAAGGAAAAACAACCAATCCTGTTTCACAAAAAACAATTAAAAATAGTAAACCATAAATCCATAATCCATGTCTTGAAACAAAATCTTCCAAAAAATCTTTAGTGTGAAAAAGCAATTCTTTGATAATTTCTAATATTTCCATTTTTATAATAATATCAGCAAGTTTAATAAAATCTCCTAGGTTTTAATAATTTTGTTGAATGAGAAGAAAAATAAATATACTTCTATTTTGTTGTTCAATTCTGTTATTATGTGGATTTAGTTCATGCAATTCTCAAAAAGGAATCTTCAGAGATAAAAAATGTAATTGCCCTAAATTTTAATGAATCAAACTCCTAAAATTAGTTTAATTACAGTTTGCTTCAATGCAGAAAAAGTACTTGAACAAAGTCTACAATCTGCAATGATGCAAGACTTTCAAGATTTTGAGTTTGTTATTATTGACGCTTGCTCTAAAGATAAAACTCTTGAAATTGCAGAGAAATTTAAGTCGAAAATTGGCTATCTCATTTCAGAAAAAGACAATGGCATTTATGATGCCATGAACAAAGGAATACAAGCAGCCAAAGGTGAATGGCTCTATTTTCTAAACGCAGGTGATTCCTTTTACAATAACAAAGTTTTAAGTTCAATTTTCACTAGTAAAATAAACAATCAAACTGAATTTATTTACGGCAAAGTTCAAACTAAAAATGAACCAACAGGAATAGATTATGTGACTGGTAAAAAGGTATCAATTACTGATTTTTACAATAAGTATCCAATTTGTCACCAAGCTACTTTTAGTAAAAGAAGTTTATTTTTTGAAATTGGCTTGTTTAATACCAATTACAAATTGGCTGCAGATACAGAATGGTTCGCTCGCTTATTTAAAAAGAAGCCTAAAAACTGCTTATTTATAGATGAAATCATAGCCTTTTATGATATTCAGGGAACTACCTATCATAAAAGAATGGCCGGTTACAGAGAATACCTTGATTTTGGAAGAAAGCATTTCCCATTTTTTGTTTCGCTAAAAAACCATTTATTTTATCCTCTACTTTGGATAAAAGTAAAAATTATTCGCAACTTTAGTAATTCAACGATATTTCAGCTTTATCGAAAAATAAAATTCAACAAACAACTGGCTTCAAAATAAATGGCACTCATTATACCTCATAAATTCAGATTTCTTCCTGGCAATTTCAAAAATCAGGAATTCAACTTATTAGATGTTGGAGCAGGAAGTCATAGCGCTACAAAAACTCAAAGCATATTCCCTAACTGTAATTATTATGGAATTGATATTACCAAAGAATATGAAAACGACGAGAATGATTTTAAAGCCATGAAAGGTTTTTATCAAATGGATTTAACAAAACTTCAATTTGATGAAATTCCAGATTCCTTCTTTGATGTTATTATCATGAGTCATATCATCGAGCATTTATTTAATGGGGATTTGGTAATTGAAGGTCTTGTTAAAAAGCTAAAAAAAGGTGGCAAAATTTATATTGAGTATCCGGGTGAAAAGAGCACCAAATTACCTAGTATGAAAAGAACACTAAACTTTTATGATGATCCTACTCATGTGAGAATTTATAGTGTTCCTGAAATTAGTAAAGTTTTAGAAAACAACAATTTCACCATCCTAAAAAAAGGTACAAGACGATATTGGCCATACATTGTATTATTGCCAATAACAATTGTAACTGAGTTTATCAAATATAAATTCATTCCCGGCGGAGTTTTTTGGGACCTGATGGGTTTTGCGGAATACTTGTATGCTGAAAAGAAATAATTATGGCAACTGTTCAAGATATTTGTAATTATTTAGATACGATAGCCAATCCTTATTTGCAGGAATCATACGACAATTCCGGTTTACTGGTTGGAGATCAATTTAAACAGATAAGTTCAATTCTTGTTAGTTTAGATTGCACAGAAGATGTTGTAGAAGAAGCAATTGACAGGAATTGTAACCTAATCGTTTGTCACCATCCAATTATTTTCTCAGGAATTAAAAAGCTCACAGGCAAAAACTATATCGAAAGAACAGTAATTAAAGCAATCAAACACGATATTGCTATTTATGCAATTCACACCAATTTAGATAATATACTCGGTGGAGTTAGTTCGAAAATTGCAGAAAAATTAGGCCTCACAAATACTGAAATCTTAGAAAAAAAATCGGGCAATCTTGTAAAACTTATAACTTATGCTCCTCATTCACATGCAAATATTGTAAAAAAAGCCATGTTCGATGCCGGAGCCGGAAAAGTAGGAAATTACGAAGAATGCAGTTTTAGCAGTGAAGGAATTGGCAGTTTTAGAGGAAACGAAAATACAAACCCTTTTGTGGGAGAAAAAGGAACAACACATTTTGAACCTGAAACAAGAATTGAGTTGATTTTTCCGGTATATTTAAAATCAGCTGTACTAGAATCCTTAAAAAATGCTCATCCATATGAAGAGGTTGCCTATCAAATAATTCCATTATTAAATGAAAATCAGGAAACGGGTTCAGGAATTATTGGAAATTTACCCAAAGAAATGGACGAAAATGAGTTTTTGGAATTCCTAAAAGTTAAAATGCAGCTTAAACTAATCAGATTCACAAAATTAAGTAATCAAAAAATTAATAAAATTGCAGTTTGTGGTGGAGCCGGAAGTTTTTTGACAAAAAAAGCTATATCTTCTGGTGTTCAGGCATTTGTAAGTGCAGATTTTAAATATCACGAGTTTTTTGATGCAGAAAATCGTATTTTAATAGCAGATATTGGTCATTTTGAAAGCGAAAAATACACGAAAGATTTACTAAGCGACTTGATTGTCAAAAAATTTCCTAATTTTGCGGTCCTTTTATCATTTACACACACTAACCCTGTAAACTATTATATTTAAAACATGGCAGGCGCAACAGAAATCAGCATTGAACAGAAATTGAAGGCTTTATATAAGCTACAATTAATTGATTCTAAAATAGATACCCTTCGTTCGGTACGAGGTGAACTTCCTATGGAGGTTTCCGATTTAGAGGACGAAATAGCGGGTTACGAAACCAGACTAGGAAATGTTCAGGCCGAAATCAAAAAAATGGATGAAAGCATCTCTATCAATAAAAATAAAATTGTTGATGCTAAAGCACTTGTGAAAAAGTACGAAAAGCAATTAGAGAATGTTAAAAACAACCGTGAATATGAAGCTCTTACGAAAGAGATTGAAATTCAAGGTCTTGAGCAAATGGCTGCTGAAAAAAGAATCAAAAATATTCAGTTCGACATTGAGCAGAAAAAATCTTCATTAGATAACCTTCAAAGTGATTTAGAAGGAAGAAAAACAGATTTAAAAACTAAAAAAGGTGAATTAGATAATATCATCAATGAAACAGAAAAAGAAGAGCAGGAATTACTTAAAGTTCGTGCTACTGCTGTTACAGTTGCTGATGAGCGTTTGGTTTCATCTTACGAAAGAATCAGAAGAGGCGTAAAAAATGGCATCGGAGTTGCAAACATCCAAAGAGATAGTTGCAGCGGTTGTTTTGCCGGAATTCCTCCTCAACGTCAGAGTGATATCAAGCAAAGAAAGAAAATCATTGTTTGTGAAAACTGTGGTAGAGTTTTAATTGATTCAGGACTTTCTGACGAAATTGTTGATGATATTAAAATCTAAACAAATAAAATTTATATTTAAGCCGCATTTTGCGGCTTTTTTTTTGCGCACCTCTATGAAAAAAATTCTTCTTATTTCTCTATTGTTCAGCAGTATAAATGCCGGTGCAGCAAAATATTATGAACTTACAAAACGATTAGTTTTAGCTCAGGAACACATTTCCACTTTAAGACTGATTCCTGCTGAAATATTAATTATGGAAGAAATTAAACAAAACCCGGATAACCTGGCCAGTTTGTATTACCTAAATTACATTGAATGTTACAGGTTGTTGATAAGTCAGAATAAAAGTGATTATGCAAAATATAAATCCAAACTCGATGAAAGAATTAATGAGTTTGATAATTGGGAAACCAATAGTAACCAAAAGCAGATATCACTTTCTCAATTTGAACTTCAATATGGTTTTGCAAAAATTATTTTTAACGAATATATAGGTGCAGCACTAAACTTCAGAGCGGCATTTAAGTATAGCAAATTATTACATGATAAGGAACCCGGCAACTTAACAAACCAAAAAAACTACGGTTTACTTTACGCCGCAATTGGAACATTCCCCGATCAATACAAATGGGCTTTAAGGTCGATAGGTTTAGATGGAAACTTTAAGGAAGGCATGAACATTCTGATTGATTTTATTCAAAAAAGTAAACCTAAAACCGATTTAAAAGTTGAACACTCCGAAGCAATTTTCGCTTACTCCTACTTGATGTTAAATTTTGGAAAAAGCAAAAAAGCAACCTGGGAATTTGTAAAAAACCACACCTTAAATTACCAGGAAAGCATTTCTGAATCTTATTTAAGAGCATTGACAGCAGAAAAATGTTTTCAATCTGAAGAATGTATTAAAGTGATTAGCAAAAAACCAAAAAGTTTAGAATTCGAACAGATAAGTACATTTGATTATTTATTGGGCTCGGCAAAACTCAATTTATTGGAAATGGATGGCGATGTATGGTTGAAAAAATATGTTACATTTTCTAGCTCCAACTTTCTAAAAAAGGATGCCTATCGCAAATTATCATGGTTTTCCCTTATAAGCGGGAATCTTGAAAAATTTAAGGTATACAGGGCTTTATCATTAAAGCTTAATGAGCAATCAATAGAAGAAAATGTTGTAAGTAAAGACATAGAAAATGGAATTTATCCAAATAAAAACCTTTTAAAAGCCCGGTTATTTTCTGATGCCGGATTATTTAAAAAATCATTACTGGTTTGTCAAACTATTTCTGTTTCTGAACTCAAATCAACCTATCAAAAAATAGAATTTGAATACAGGCAGGCACGTAATTATCAGGAAATGGAAATGGATGCCAAAGCCAGGTACCATTATAAACTTTGTTTAGATTTCCAAAACCCTCCTCCTACCTATTATCTTCCAAATGCCTGTTTACAAATTGCCTATATCAGCGAAAGAAATGGGGAACTGATTCAGGCAAAGACTTTTTATAACAAGGTTATAAATTTCAAAAACTACGAATACAAACAAAGTATTCATCAGGAAGCCAAAAACGGATTAGTTTCATTGAAATTAATAAAGAATTAATCAAAACCAACTCACATTTCTCAATTTGATTCTTTTTATCATATTTTCCCAATTTCTTCATTTACTAATAGCGGTGGAGCTATAAAATGCGGTGAAAAAGTTTATTAGGAAGATTTGGAGCAGATATATGTTTAGGATCAGCCATTCATAAGAGGATGGAATTTAAGAACCAGTAATTAAAAAATGTATTGTATCCTATAATGGGAAAACTATTTGACTTTTTCCCGTTTCAGAAAAAAATTAATCTAATAAATAACTGATTACTAAATATTTAAATTTAGGCATAATAAATGCAGTATAAATAATTAGTTATGAGAAAGAATTTCTTAATCTTTTCTATCGCAGCATGTTTAGTTTCATGTAGAAAAAATTTAGAAAATCAATCAGCCTATATAAATAAAACTACAAAATAGTTTGTTTCCGACATCAATGATATGATAATACCTGACGGCTTTGAATTCAAAAATAACGAGAATGTTGATTTTAAAGTTCAACTTTTGACAAATAATGACCAACCACTTAAAGGAATTAGGGTTGCTTTTGAGGACTTATGTCCAAGTAAAGGGGATTGCGATTTGAATGATGTGGTGGTTGATTTCCAATACCAGGTTGTAACCGACGCAACTAATAGAACAAAAGATATCAAATCAAAATATAAACTAAAAGCTGCATGCTGTGTGTTTAGAAATGGATTTAGCGAAGAATTGTCATTTAACGTTTCTGAACTTGCATCTTTAAGCGGAAACGGATTAGGAATAGAAGCAGGTTCAAAAGTCATCTTAAAAGTACATAGTAATTCAAAAGTTAATACTTCAGGTGATAATACTTTGATAGGAGTGAAATATACTGAAACAGAGACCATCAACAGAGCAATAACCTTAAGCAATTCAAAAAATATCACCAAGGGTAATTTCAATCCTCTTATTTATGTTGATGAACCAGGAAAAGGAAGAGGATATGAAGTACATTTAACTGGCCAAACTCCAGCTTCATTGGATAGCAGTGCAGTTTTAGGAACTAATGCTGATGCAACAACACCTTCAAAAGAAATCTATTATAAAACTAGAAATAACCTGCCTTTTGCCATTGCTATTCCTGAAAGATTTGCTTCGTTGGCAAAAAATGGCGGTTCCAAATATACCGATTGGTATCAAAAT
>JBIPMI010000412.1:0-2510 GCA_044369215.1 Bacteroidia bacterium
TTTTTAGAAGGAAAAACTTTAATTCCAGATACAAATAATTTTATGGTAGGACCAAAAGTTGGATTTAGAGGAAATACGATTTTACATAGTTTCAATAAAAATCTTGAATACAACGGATTTTTTAAAGCCAACCATAAATTACCACTACCAAAAACAGATTGGTTTAGGTCGGCAGCAACTATCAATCCTGATTCAATTTTCATTCCACTAACTCCTCCAATTACAAATTTGAACAGACAAACTTTGAGTAATGGATTCTTTGTTTCAAATGACTCTACACATTTATATGCCTCTGTATTCTCAAGAAAAAGAAATACCAGTGATCAGGAATTGTTAAAATGTGAAGGTACTTTTACCTACAATGAAAAATTTGATGAGTTTAGAATTGGTGATATTAATAAAATTTACGGATTAAGCAGAAGAGGCAATTTCTTAGCCATGAGTGAGCAAAAGAAAATTGTTTATGGTGAAGGGAAATTTAATTTTGGTCTAGAAACTCCCGGATATAAAGTAAATGCAGGTGGTTATGGAAGCGTAAATTTAAGAGACACAAGCTTTAGTATGAAATTAAGCATGAGCATCGATATGATTCTACCCAATCAGGCAATAAAAATGATGTATGATTCAATAAATGAACAATCTGCTGCAGCTTCAAGTAATTACTTTGATGAAAAATTACTGAAATACAGTATTCCAAATATGGTTGAAGAAAAAACCTACAATAAACTGAGTGAAAATCTAGAGGACGAGTTATCAAGTAAAACCTTAGAGGAATTACAAAAGACTTTCTTCATCACAGATTTACAAATGGTTTGGGACCAGTCGAAAAGAGCATTCACTAATAACACAGGTGATTTTGGAGTAAAAAGTATTGATAAATACTTAATCGAAAGAAGACTAACCGGAAAAGTTGAAATTGTAAAAAAACGTGGTGGAGATGAGATGACAATTTATTTACAACAACCCCAGGGAAGCTGGTATTTTTTCAGATATCAAAAAGGGATAATGGCTGTTTTAAGCTCAGATATCTTGTTTAATGAGGTGATAAAAACTAATATTGATAAAGTTTCAAAAGAAAAAGAGGGTTACCAAATAAGGCAAGCCAATATTTCTGATAGAAATAAATTTGTACGCTCATTAAAGAAGTAATGGATATTTTGTTTTTAGTAGTTGGCTCATTAGGGGCATATTTATTAGGTTCTATTCCATCAGCAGTCTGGATTGGAACCACCTTTTATGGAATTGATGTTCGTGAACATGGAAGTGGAAATGCTGGTGCAACAAATACCTTAAGAGTATTGGGCAAAAAGGCAGGTTTCATTGTTCTTTTTGTTGATTGTCTTAAAGGATTAGCTGCCGGTAGTATTGCATTAATGCAGAACAAAATATCTGCGGGGTCACCGGATTTCCATAACATGCAAATGATACTTGGTGGATTTGCAGTATTGGGGCATATTTATCCGATTTTTGCCGGTTTTAAAGGCGGAAAAGGAATTGCCACTCTTTTAGGTTTTGTAATAGCAATTAGCTGGCCAATTTCGTTGATGTGTGCTTTAACATTTGTAATTATTGTCTGGATAACCAGGTATATTTCGGTAGGTTCTATGCTTGCTTGTGCATTGAGTCCGCTTTACGTTTGGTTGTACTACGGCAATGAGCAAGTTTTTATTTATTTTTGTTTAGTAATTGCATTAATGGTGGTTTATACACATCGTGCAAATATTAAAAGACTTAGAGAAGGAAATGAAAATAGGTTTTCTTTCTCCCAAAAAAAGAAAATAGAAAATGAAGAATTGGTTTAAATCCTATCAAAATAATTTTGAAGGCAATCCTAAAGAAAAAGAACAGGAAGATGTATTAATTCTTGAGGATGAAGACCAGGAATCAAAAGTTGTTTTATACAATGATGATGTGAACTCATTTGATTGGGTAATTGAATGCCTGGTTGAAATTTGCGAACATGATTATTTGCAAGCAGAACAATGTGCACTTTTGGTTCATTTAAAAGGAAAAGCCATCGTAAAAAGTGGGTCTCAGGAAAAAATGAAAAGTATTTGTCAGGCTTTGTGTGACAGAGATTTATCAGCAATTATTGAATAAAATGTTAAAAAAAGTAGTTAATAATGCGGAAGAAGCCATCACAGGAATTAAAGATGGCGCAACCATTATGTTAGGGGGATTTGGACTTTGCGGAATACCTGAAAATTGTATTGATGCATTAGTAAAATCCGGCATCAAGAATCTTACTTGCATTTCAAATAATGCCGGTGTTGATGATTTTGGAATAGGATTACTTTTAAAAACCCGTCAGGTAAAAAAAATGATTTCATCTTATGTGGGTGAAAATGCTGAATTTGAAAGGCAATTGTTAAGTGGTGAACTAGAAGTAGAATTGATACCTCAAGGAACACTTGCTACACGTTGTATGGCTACAGGTTATGGAATGCCCGCAATATTTACGCCGGCCGGAGTTGGAACTGAAGTTGCAGAAGGGAAAGAAATCAGAGAAT
>JBIPMI010000120.1:0-8605 GCA_044369215.1 Bacteroidia bacterium
CAAAAAGGGGTGATTGTAAATTCGAGATAAATAAAATTCCAAAATGGTATCACCTCTTTTAAAAGCAACTCAAAGTATCTCGAAGTTAAATTTCGATATACCTGGTAAGATTTCAATTAAATTAGTTGATGGCAGAGAAATTATTATACCAATTAAATACTTCCCTGAAAAAAAAAACTTCCCGTTGAAAAAAGAAAAAAATATACTATTGTCGATGATCGAACAATTTTATTTTATTTCTCTGACCATGTTTATCACTTAGAAGATTTTATGGGATTAGAATCAAATTGGAAAACAAGATAAGTTTAAACAATTGACTTCGCTCCCGTTTTCGAGCCACCTCTTAAAAAACCTATTGGACGAGCTTCAATCTTTTTAAGTTCATGAAGCAGAATATCTCTCACCTGAATTTTTTGTCCGTTTTTGAACTTCATGAAATAAGGTTCACCTGATGAAGATGATTTACTTGCAATATAATCGATAAAATCTTTAGCTGTTTTGATTCTTGAACCTGCCTTTTTTCTCTTCATTCTCAAATGTTCAGCAGCCTTCGCTCCACTAAATTCAGAACCATTGCGAACAAACATTGCCTCCGAATTTTCAATATAATTAATTAATTCCGTAATTTTTTGTTCCTCAGTTAAGGTTTTTTGAAATAACATTGGACCACCAATCAGAAAAATATTTCCATAAGAAAGACTGAAAATAAGGACGAACAAGAAACTTATTATAACTTTCATATTTGGCATTTTTTGGGAATATAAAAATAGAATCTGAATTGAACATAATATAAACAGAAATTTAGACAATTTTAAGTCAGTTTAGATTTTTTTAGGAATCCCTTAAATCTTAGAGCAAAAATTTTTTTTATCCATTTTTTTATTAGATTTATAGAATCAAGCATACCCAATCTATGACAAGCAAAACTCCCTCTACTTTGTTCTTAAAAAGTAAAATTACCTGGATTATTATAACTGCCATAATATCTAGTTTAGGCTTTTATGTTTATGCCAACTCAGGAAATTCACCTAAAAAAAGAAAGATTAACCCCGAATTTGCGAAATACATTAGTGCCTACACAGCAGGAAGTGTTTCAAAAGAAGCCAGTATTAAAATTCAATTATCTGCCCAAATTACTGATAGTTTAAAACTTAATATTGAAACCGATTTATTTTCTTTTAGTCCTTCAATTAAAGGAAAAACCAAATGGATTGACGCCAATACAATTGAATTTAAGCCCGATGAACCTTTGGAATCAGGTGAAACTTATGAAGCTGAATTTGCATTAGGCAAACTCATGGATGTTCCAAAAGAACTGGAAGAATTTGAATTTGGATTTACTGTTATTCAACAATCTTTTGAAGTTTCATTTCCTGTGATGGAAACTACCGATAAAGAAAAATTGGTTTACCAAAGAATCACAGGTGAATTATTAACTGCCGATGCCGATGATGAAAAAAAGGTAGAACAATTACTAAAGGTAAATCAAGAAGGGAAAAAATATGTCATCAAATGGGAGCATGCCGCTGACAGAAAAACACATCGTTATACTGTTGATAGTTTAATCAGAAAAAACAAAGAAAGCGAAGTACTAATTGAGTGGGATGGCGATGCTTTAGGTGTTGATTTAAAAGGCAAACACAGCCTGATTATTCCTGCAATGGGAGATTTCAAAGTTATTAAAACTGAAATTAGTAATGGAGAAGAACAATCGATATATATCCATTTTTCAGACCCAATTTTAGCCAATCAAGATTTAAGTGGCTTGATTCAATTTTCGAATGCCAATCTACAAAACCAATCAGTTGATTTCAAATTTACCATTGAAGGTAATACAATTAAATGTTATCCTGAGGCTAGGTTATTCGGTTCATATTTATTAAAAGTTTTTCCAGGTGTTAAAAACATTTTAAATCTTCCTTTAAAAAATGAATACAAGGCTGATGTGATGTTTGAAGAATTAAAACCTTCAGTAAAATTCACTGGAAAAGGAATCATCATGCCTTCTTCTGACAAACTGATTATTCCATTTGAAGCAGTTTCATTAAAAGCAGTTGATGTAACAGTTATCAGAATTTATGAAAACAATGTAGCACAGTTTTTACAGGTAAATAATTTACAAGGTCATTATGAAATGACCCGTGTTGGAAGACCTGTTGTTAAAAAGACCATTAAACTCGATGTAGACAGATTGGTTGATTTACATAAACCTAATCAATTTGCCATTAATCTGGAAGAATTGGTTAATGCTGAACCGGGTGCGATTTACAACGTAAAAATCTCTTACAAACAAGCTTATGCTATTTATTCATGCGGAGAGCCAAGTGCTGCCGACAATGAAGAAGTGAGTGATGATATGAATGGCTTTGAAGGAGAAAACTGGGAAGGTGGCCAGGAATCGAGTTATTGGGATGCAAGTGAAGAGTATTACGACAACGAATACAATTGGAATGAAAGAGATGATCCTTGTAAAAAATCGTACTATAACCCGGAAAGATGGGCAAGTAAAAACTTCATGTCATCTAATCTTGGTTTGATGTCGAAAAAAGGTAGTAATGATGATTTTATATTCTTTGTAAATGATATCAAAACAACCAAACCTTTATCTGGAGTGCAATTAGACGTTTTAGATTTTCAACAACAGGTAATTGTTAGTTTAAAATCTGATGGTGATGGAATGGCAAAAGCCAAATTAAACAGGAAAGCATTTTTATTGGTTGCAACTTATCAAAAGCAAAAAGGTTATTTAAAACTGGATGATGGTTCTTCTTTACCTGTATCACATTTTGATATATCAGGAGACATTGTTCAAAAAGGATTAAAAGGATTTATTTATGGTGAAAGAGGCGTTTGGAGACCGGGAGATTCTATCTTTTTAAGCTTTATTCTTGAAGACCGAAACAAAGTATTACCGGCAGTACATCCTGTAAGCATGGAATTATATGATGCATCAGGAGTATTGCATAAACGTCAGGTTGAAAGTAAATCTGTTAATGGATTCTATAATTTCAGAACATCAACAGATGCGGAAGCTGCAACAGGCAATTGGACCGTTAAAATCAAAGCAGGTTCTGTTACTTTCCAAAAAACATTAAAGATTGAAACGGTGATGCCAAATCGTTTAAAAATAGAATTCGATTTTGGCAAAACCTACTTAAGCAAAGATGATGAAATCAAAACTTTATTGCGTTCGAAATGGCTGCATGGCTCTCCGGCAAGCGGTTTAAGAGCACAAGTAGATGTTTCATTGAGTCAGCAAAAAACCACTTTTAAAAGGTTTGAAGAATATCAGTTCGATGATTATACCAGAAACTTTAGTGCTGAAAACAAAACCATTTTCGATGATAAACTGAATCAAAATGGAGAAGCAACTATTTCTACCAATTTAAATCCAGAAAGTAGATCTGCAGGTGTTTTGAATGCCTCATTTATCACCAAAGTTTTTGAAGCCGGAGGAAATTTCAGTATCGACAGAATCAGTATTCCTTATCATCCTTACAGCAATTATTATGGTGTAAGAATGCCAAAAGGTGATAAAGCCAGAGGTATGCTTTTAACCGATACAACGCATTCCGTTCAAATAGTAAATTTAAATCCTGATGGTAGTTATACTTCAGGATCAAAAACAGTTCATGCCAAACTATTTAAAATAAACTGGAGATGGTGGTGGGATCGTTCAGAAGATGATTTGGGGATGTACAATGAAGATGAAGGCTATCAGGTTTTAAAAGAAGAGGAAGTACAAATTGTTAACGGAAAAGGTGTTTTCAAATTCAGAATCAATTATCCAGATTGGGGAAGATACCTGGTAAAAATTCAGGAAGATGACGGACATAGTACATCAAAAACTTTCTATTGCGATTGGCCGGGATGGGCAGGAAGAGAACAAAGAGACAATCCGATTGAAGCCAGCATGCTGACTTTCAGTACCGATAAACAATTGTATAAAGTAGGTGAAAACATGCAAATCAGTATTCCTAGTTCATTGGGAGGAAGAGCATTGATTAGTGTAGAATCGGGTTCAAGAGTAATAGAAACTCATTGGGTTGATGCAAAACAAGGTCAAACTAATTTTAGTCTGCCAGTAAGCAAAGACATGATGCCAAATGTTTATGTTCATGTTACTTTACTACAACCACATGCACAAGTATTGAATGATTTACCAATCCGTCTTTATGGCATGGTGCCAATTACAGTGCAGGATCCACAAACCATTTTAAAACCTATAATCACAACAGCTGCAGTGATTCGTCCTGATGAAAATTCAAACATCAGTGTATCGGAGGCTAATGGAAAAGCCATGACTTATACGCTTGCAGTAGTTGATGAAGGTTTATTGGATTTAACCAGATTTAAAACTCCTGATCCTTACAGTAAATTCTATGCAAGAGAAGCATTGGGAGTAAAATCATTCGACTTATACGATTATGTAATGGGATCATTTGGCATGCAAATGAACCGTATTTTAAGTATTGGAGGTGATGAAGGAATTGATAGAAAATCAGACAAAAACAAAGCTAACAGATTTAAACCTGTAGTGAAGTTTATTGGTCCATTCCATTTAAAAGCAGGAGAAACAGCCAAACATCAGATTAAAATAGAAAACTATATTGGCTCTGTAAGAGTAATGGTAGTTGCAGGTTATGATGGAGCTTACGGATTTGCAGAAAAAGCAGTTCCTGTAAAATCACCATTGATGGTATTGGCAACCTTACCAAGGGTTTTAGGTCCGGGAGAAAATGTTAAACTTCCTGTCACAATTTTTGCTTTGGAAAACCAGGTAAGAAATGTAGAAGTTGAAATAGTAACCAATGATTTAATGAAAACATCTGGCTCGAATAAAAAATCAATTAAGTTTAGCAAACCGGGTGATGATATTGTAGAATTTGATTTAAAAGTGCTAAAAAATACAGGCATTGGAAAAGTAAAAGTAATAGCAAGTTCAGGCGGTTCAAAAGCTGTTTATGAAGTTGAATTAGATGTGAGGAATGCGAATCCATATCAAACCAAAATAATGGAAACATCATTGTCAGGTATGAAATCGTGGGAGCAAAAACTAGTGCCATTTGGATTACCTGGAACCAATTCTGCTGTGCTTGAAGTATCTAGTATTCCTGCATTGAATCTTGAAAAACGATTGAGGTATTTGGTGCAATATCCGCATGGATGTATTGAGCAAACTACATCGTCTGTATTCCCTCAATTAGGATTGAATAATATTTTAGATTTGGATGAATATTATAAAAAGGAAACTGAAAGAAACATCAAAGCTGGTATTCAAAAAATCAAACAATTCCAGACATCAGAAGGCGGATTGTCATACTGGCCGGGTGAAGCAACTGCAAGTGAATGGGGAAGCAGTTATGCAGGTCACTTTATGATTGAAGCACAAGAAATGGGTTATACTTTACCTGTCAACTTCCTTGCCAATTGGAAATCATTCCAACGTTCAAGAGCCTTAAGTTGGATGCCGGGAGCAAATGGAGAAAGCTGGAGCGATTTAAATCAGGCTTATCGTTTGTACACTTTGGCATTGGCAAAATCTCCTGAAATGGGAGCCATGAATCGATTAAAAGAAAAAGCCAATTTAAGTGAAAATGCAAAATGGAGATTGGCCGCAGCTTATGCATTGGTAGGACAAAAAGAAGTTGGTTTAAAACTGATTCAAAACATGCCAACCGATATCAAACCTTATCAGGAAATGGATTATACATTTGGTTCGGATACCAGGGATGAAGCTATGATTTTGGAGACCTTGATATTATTGGGAGAAAAGAACAAAGCCAATTTTGTGATGCAAAAAGTAGCCAAAGATTTAGGCAGTGAAATGTGGATGAGCACCCAAACAACAGGCTTTGCTTTGTTATCGATTGCAAAACTTTGTGGCAAATTTAATGACAATAAAAACTTACAATTTACTTATTCAATTGCTGGAAAAACAACTCAGTATGATAGTCAGAAACGTGTTGTTCAAATTAAAGTTCCAATAGGTATAAATGGCAACGATATCAAAGTTAATAATACTTCAAGTCAATTATTATTTGTTAGAACTATTATTAAAGGTCAACCAGAAAATGGCGAAGAAGTTGAGGCAAAAAGCAATTTGCAAATGGACATTGTTTACAAAGACAAAAATAACAATGTGATTGACCCAAAATCTATTTTGCAAGGAACTGATTTTAAAATGGAAGTAACGATTACCAATCCGGGATTACTTGGCAACTACGAGCAAATGGCTTTGACACAAAACATTCCATCAGGTTGGGAAATACATAATACCCGAATGGATGAAAACAATGCTTTGGTAGCAAATTATTCTCAGCCAAGGTATCAGGATATTAGAGATGACAGGGTTCATTCGTATTTTAGTTTGGGTAACAAACAAAAAGTAACTTATTGCTTGATTTTAAATGCAAGTTATGCCGGTAAATATTACTTGCCAGCTATCTCTTGTGAAGCCATGTATGATGGAAGAATTTTTGCGAGGTCGAAAGGAACCTGGGTTGAAGTAGTTCCGAGAAAATAAAGCATGTTTAAACGACTTTTAACAAACAGGAAAGCATTGGGAATATTCGTATTTCTAATGCTTTCCCGTTTATTTTGGCATTTTCATTTCATTCATCAATTTAACAGACCTTATTCAGCAGTATTGCTTGATAATAAAGGTTTGTTGTTGCAAGCGCGTATTGCAGCTGACGGACAATGGCGTTTTCCGGAGGGAAAGGAAATACCTGAAAAATTTAAAATTGCCATTACCACATTTGAAGACAAAAGATTCTATTCTCATTTTGGATTAGATCCTGCACGGATTGTAAAAGCAGCTTATAAAAATATCAAAGGCACAAAAGTTAAAAGTGGTGCCAGTACCTTGAGCATGCAGGTAGTAAGGTTGGCAAGAGGAAAAGAAAGAAATCTTTTTCAGAAGGCAATTGAATCGATTATTGCCATTGAACTTGAACTGAGTGCAGGGAAAAATAAAATCCTAGAAATGTATTGTGCCCATGCTCCGTTTGGAGGTAATGTTGTAGGATTGGAAGCTGCATCATGGAGGTATTTTGGAAGAGAAGCATCGCAATTATCATGGGCTGAATCTGCTTCATTGGCGATACTTCCGAATAATCCATCGATGATTAGACCAGGGAAAAACAAAGAAAAATTTCTACTAAAAAGAAACAGATTACTTGAAAAGATTTATCATCAGGGATATATCAACAAAGAAACCTATGAATTATCTATTCTGGAACCATTACCTGATGAGCCCTATCCCCTGCCTGAATTTGCTCCTCATTTGCTGAATAGTTTGTTGGAGAAAAACATTGAAGGTGAATTCAAATCAAAAGGTTTTTATGAAAGTACCATTCAATCGGCCTTACAAAAAAGATGTAACCAGGTATTGTTGAAACACCATGAATTATTGTCGGCAAACGGCATTAACAATGCAGCAGTGATGGTTATGAAAATTGAAACCGGAGAAGTATTGGCCTATGTTGGAAATGTATATCAACCAGGAAAACCAGATTATGATAGTTATGTAGACATGGTGCCTGCGAAGAGAAGTCCGGGCAGTACATTAAAACCATTATTGTATGCAGCCATGTTACAAGATGGATTGATATTACCAAATACATTATTAGCAGATATTCCAACACAAATTGCAGGTTATTCACCCAAAAATTTTGACCTGACTTATGACGGCGCTGTTCCTGCCAATAAAGCATTGGCACGTTCATTGAATATTCCTGCAGTTCGTTTATTGCAACAATACAAATATGAAAGGTTTCATGATTTATTAAAAAAACTGGGCATCAAATCATTGAATAAATCAGCTGGTCATTATGGACTTTCATTGATATTAGGTGGTGGTGAAAACAGCATGTGGGAAATAGCAGGAGTATATTCAAGTTTAGGAAGAATATTAAATCACTTTGGCAGAAACAACGGTATGTATGACCTAAACGATTTACATGAACCAAGAGTAATCAAAAGAAAAAAAGAAACGGAAACAGAACCACATTTAAGCAAGGAATTTCCATTGGGAGCTGGAGCCATCTACAATAGTTTTGATGCCATGAAAGAAGTGATGAGACCAGGTGAAGAAATGTTGTGGAGCAGGTTGGTATCATCACAAAAAATTGCTTGGAAAACAGGAACTAGTTTTGGTTCAAGAGATGCTTGGAGTATTGGATTGACATCAGAGTATTTAGTTGTGGTATGGGCCGGAAATGCTGATGGCGAAGGAAGAGCAGGATTAATTGGGGTGCAAGTAGCAGCGCCAATTATGTTTGATATATTTAAACTGATTCCAAAAGCCAATTGGTTTCCTGTTCCATATGATGACATGAAACCCATTATTACTTGTAGAAAAAGTGGGTATCAGGCCAGTGATATTTGTGATGAAACCGATACAATTTGGGCAGCACAAAATGGAAGCAGAACGGGTGTTTGTCCCTTTCACCAAATGATACATTTAAGTAAAGACAAATTATACAGAGTAAACAGTGATTGTGAATCGCCATCGGAAATGCTACATGAATCGTGGTTTGTGCTGCCACCCGGAATGGAATGGTATTATAAAAACCATGATCCCTCCTATCGCACTTTGCCT
>JBIPMI010000121.1:0-8581 GCA_044369215.1 Bacteroidia bacterium
ACTAAACTGACTAACCCAATTAAAGAATGGAATTTTGTTGATTGGAATATTATAATTGATTCTGGTGGTTTGATCGAATTTGGTTGTTCTTCCACCACTCCAGAAATTGCGAACTATACTATCTCTCTTTTCAGGTGTTTCATCCGAAATTCTACCGTCCGGTTCATCAACCCTCGCATCAGCTGTTGAATTGTAATCTAGTTTTAAATTTCTGGTTAAATCATACCTGAACTCATAATACCTGCGCATGGTAAACATCTTATCATACATGATAGGTAAACTTTCTGTTCGGGTATCATTAATTCGATTTAATTGTTCACCATACCTTCTGTCGGCTTCTGCTCTAACTCCCCAAGAGGCAGGTAAGTAATTCAGATTGAAGTCCTTCAATAACAATAAATACGGAGATTTTAAGCCTTTAAATGGCTCAAATGGCTTGTTAACGAAAGTATAATTATAGGTAACAATTCCTTTATAATTTCTAAGCGAATTAAATGCAAGAGTTTGGTTTCTTCTGAAATTTTCGTTGTAAGAAAAAGTGAAGCTAAAATTCTCAATATCCCATGGATAAGCCTTTTTACTGCCAATTCTATTTTTCCTTACATTGGTAAAATTGAAACTCTTTCGCATGGTATAATCGTCAGATGCTTTACTGATGGTTTGTGTCCTTTCCGGATTGGTAGTCTCATCAATCTCCTTTTGCAATTTGGTATCAGGATTTAAAGGATTATACCAAGGACGAATTAAAGTAGTACCATAAGAAAAGAAGAATGGAATTGAAATTCCGGTTGTTTTGGGGAAGAATTTTCCTAATTCAAAATTGGTTTGTAAGTCATATTGATAATCATCACTCATACTTCTATCGAGTAATTTTTTATCAATTCCACCCCAACCAACACTTTTATATGTTCCGCTTAATTGAACATTTCCAAAATCAGCCAGTTTAGCTAAAACCCTTCCGGTTGCAGCATCACCACCTCTTGTTGAGAAATTGGTCATTCGTAATTCATTAAACCAAACTTCAGAACATTTCGGTAATCCATCATCGCCACCAACTGTACCTGCAATACGTTTTGGATTTCTAACACCCACCATAAATACACGAACCTGACTGTAATCCGGCTGACCAACAACTGTATACTTACCATTACCAATTGTTCTGGTATATCTTCCTGAAAAAGCAAAATTGGCATTGTTACGTGCAATTTTGGTATTAATCATTTCCTCCAGAATAATATCCATTTCATTTGATTGCGGCCAAATATCATTAGGATTTGATGTATTGTTTTTAGTAAAACTTAATGGAATTTCATATTCATAATAGTTGGTAGTTAAGTCGGTACCAAATCTTAAAAATGCTGTTAATTCACCATCTTTCAATTCATCTCTGCTTTCAGCATGAACAAATAAACGAAGGTTTCCATATTGTCTTAAATCAACAGTAGTATTTTTGAAAACACCCCTGGCATCACCATCTTTTAAGTTACAGGTAAGTAAACTAATTGATTGCTCATTTTGCTGAATTGGATTCGGAGAACTAAAATCTATTTCTCTTTGAATTCCGGCAGGAACCACGTAAGGAATTGGAACACGTTTGCTATTTTTTTCAATATTTACAGTTGATACAACAAACTGAGTATTGTCTGTTGGATCGATTGGTTTGTGTTCACCACCTGTTTCCAGGCTGTTTAAATATTTCCTCCAATCAGCACGAACCAATTGTAAACTAGCAAAACGCATATTGGTTTGTTCAGAAAAACCTTGCATGAACATTCTGATAAATCGGATTGATTTAAAATCAGAAATATCACCCACTTTTCTTTCGTATTCTCTTACAGGAATTTTAAGCTGGTACCATTTTTCAGGTGCATAATCACCATTTACAAATTTTGCCGGAGCCGTTAATGTATCAGTGATATAATTCTTACCAATAGTAAATGCATCTCTGCTTATTTCTATTTTATACTGAAAATAAGCTTCAACATCATTTACAGTATAATCCTTATTTAAATCCTCATTATCCGGAACGTTCGTTGCTGCGGTTGGATAAGATTCTGGTGATTGATCAACAGTTGGAGAATTTCCTTGATGACGATTGAACTTCTTGTATCTGTCAACCAAACTTAATTTGGCATTGTCGTAATCACCTCCTAGATAATAGTGGTAATTATCATTAGAAGGATCTGCAACTGCATTTTGATAAGCTACTGATGAAGCACCAAAAGTGTTTCTTACACGTGCTAAATATTCATCTTCAAAGAATACTTTTTCTTCATCATCATTTAAACCATCTAATCCAACATCCTGAGTTTTTCTAACATTGGCATCTGCATCAAATGCATAGTTGATAACAGGGGCGCGTGGAACCTTACCCCATAAGGTAGTATCAGCTAAAGCTTGTTGTTCAGGAGTTCCATTTTTGGGCAATCCATTTTCAGCCGATCTTCTATTGTCTTTAAGCACATCCTCAGAAATATTTCCAAGATTTAAATACAAATATCCTTTATCAAAACTTGAAGGTTTATCAGCAAATGGATCCATCATCCAAATTTCCACATAATCTATATTGGCTTGCTCAAAATCGTTTTGATCAACCTTACGCATAATTCCACCCCAATTTCTATTTGGAGATTTTAATGTTCCATCAGGATTTAATTCATTGATGGTATAATTGTAAGGACCTCTTTCATTTGGAAAAAATGCCAAGTCCAAAGTTGGCAAAGTACTTGGTAAACCTTGTTGAATCTGGCGACTTGGGAAAACATCTGTTTGTAAAACCTCTCTTGAATTATGGTTCGATAATGCATCAGGATCAGATTTTAAATGTTCCGGAGTAAATGCATCATTTCTATAAAATGTAGTTGCAATTGTATACCAGGCTAAATTTGCTCTTCTAAATCCGTAATCCAATTGGTTAATTGTATTTGCCTCGGGAAATAAATCAGGTTGACCTTGTGGAGTACTTGCCAATGCCCATGTATTTCCCATTCTTAAATCAAATGGTGTTTCTGCACCTTCAAAATCATCGATATAAGCAGTACCCCTTTGTCCTAAAGAACCCTGAATTCCAGGAATTAATCTGGCGTATTCACCAGATAAAGTAATATTTGAAACTTCCTTTGTTTCAATAAATGGCAATTTGTCGACCATTTTAGTTAAGAAGCGTGAATTCTTATTATAAGTTCCATCGAAGCCAATCACTACATTCGAAATTGGTTCTTCACCTATATTTACTTTTGGAGTTAAAGGACGCTCATTTAAGTACATGAAGGTTGAACCTAAGATTAAATCCTTGTTGTGCTTATAATCAAAACGAGCACCCATCATGCTTCTCTGCTGAATTTGAAACAGGTTATTACTTTCTGAAGAAACCTTAATAACTGCGCCGGAATTTAAAAGAGCCGTATTTACGATTTTAACTCTACCTAAATTATAATCTACTATAAAATCTGCATTTTCTGTTAATGGAGCACCATTAGCTGTTACTCTAACTGAACCTCGAGGGACATTGGTAGAACCTAAAGATATTTCATTGGTAGAAGAACCCTGAAAACTACCTCTGATAAAAAACTTATTGAACTGAGGCTGCTGAATTGCAGCAAATCTGGTTGAATCATATAAAGAAAAGAAGCAGTAATAATTGGCTAATGCAGGATCATTGGAGAATTTGCTTCTTAGATAATTGCCGAAAGGCTCATTTGTTGGGAGGAATATTCTTCCTGTTAGAGAATTGATGGTTACCCCTTCAATCAAATCGAATAAACCATCTGAAACTCTTTCTTGTTGTGTATTTAGTTGATCGAGTTTAAAAACGTTTAATAATGGAACACCACTTAAATTCGGTTCATTTTTAACCGGTAAATAATTCAAATCTGCACCGGAAGGATCATCGGCATAAACAATGTTTAGTTTGAAATCTTTGGGTTGTACCTGAAATGACCCTAATGAATAAACATTTTTCATCATCAAATCCCACATGGGTAAATCGGGTCTTTGTGATGGTCCTTTTAACATTTTCAGGAACATAATTTCCGGAACCGCAGTATTCCTTTGAATGTCTAAACTAAATTCCCCAACTTTAAATGCAATACCATTAACGGTTCCTTCATATGCAACACACAATACATCATCGTTATTTAAAGCTTGGTTTAAAGAGATATAACCCAAACGAGGATTAAAGGTATACTCATTAGGACCTAATTGACGAGCAAAATTTACAATTTGGTATTGAGAAATTGGAAATAAACCTGTGGAATTTTCATCTGCTCTTAATTGGTTTTGAATTTGGTAAGCAGCTCTAAAAACTCCGGCTTTATTGTTATCACCATTTCCATTTAAGTAACTATATAAACTATTAACCTCATTTCCAAGGTTTCCTCTATTAGCATTAACTGTCCAGAATTTATTTGAGCGTTTATCTGTTTCACCTAAATCTGAAAATCCAATAACATCTCTGGATTGATCAAAAGAACCGCTTCTATTTGTAACCCAAACTTCAACACGTGTAATTACAACCGGAGAACCAACAAAAGGTAAATTACTTAACCAGTTTTCATAGTTATCTCTAAAATAATGAGATAAAAAGTAATGGCGATTCATATCATAATTATCGCCTTGAATATCAAATCTGGTTGTAACTGAACCACCAGCAAGTTCTGTTTCTTGTGTCTTTCCTCTTTGCTGAGAAACTACACCGGTAACAGTTAATTTACCAAACTGAAGTGTACTTTTTACTCCAAATAAACTTGAACTACCTTGAATTAATGAAGATTGAAGTGGTAGACCAACATTACCTAATTCAATTTTTTTAATGATATCATCTTCTTTTCCGGCATAATCGAGTTTCATTTGATTCTCGAATTCAAAAGTTGCTTCGGTATCATAATTCAGATTCAACTTCATTTTATCACCAATAGCTCCACTTACATTAAGCTGTATTTTTTGGCGGAAATCGAACTGACCGGTACTTTGTTGGCGAAGAGAGAAAGCGGGATTTCGAACTGTATTAAAGTTTGCTGAGAAAATAAGTTCTGCAGTTCCTCTGGGTTTAATATCAATAATACCACTTCCAAAAATTCTATCAATAATTTTATTGCTGATATTTAATTGAGGGATGATTCCGGCTCCTTTAGTAAAATTCTGAGCTTGAGCCCTTTGACGGAAGTAAGAATCGTTATTTTGTTTACTCTCCTTTTTAAGTTGTTCGCTTACTTTAATAGACGCAGGTAATTTAACATCCTCAGAACCAACTTTGGATGAAAAATCATAATTATAATTATTCGGATTTAGTTCGAACTTATTTTTTAAAATTGCAGGATCGCCCAAATCTAAAGGATGTTTGGGGCCATAAATTTCGTATGACTTTTTATCTTTGATAGGGTATGGCAACTTCGTTGACCCCGTATCGGCCTTTCCGGAATCCGGCAGGAGAACGCTAAAATCTCTTCTAATTCTTACTGCACCACGGGGTGTAGCATTCCACACCAGTGACACAACAAAGGTGAACGTAAAAAAGGCGCGTATGTATTTAATTTTTGAGCTACTGTACAAAGTAGAAGTTTCCCATCAAAGAATTTTTAAAGTTAACTTAACGAGTTGCTCAACGCCTAAACTTGGATTTTGTTGCCTTATTTTCGTTAGACCCTTCTCAGCTTCAATCTTAGAGAAACCTAACATGAGCAGAGCAGCTAGCGCTTCTTCCACTGCAGGGTTGGTATCCTTTAGACCTGAAAGCTGAGAACTTTCACCCAATTTTTTCATTTTATCTTGCAAATCAACCACTATTCGTTGAGCAGTTTTAGGGCCGATTCCTTTGATTGTTTTTAACAAAGTCCAGTTACCATCAAGAATGGCTTGTGCAATTTCTTGCACCTTCAAACTCGATAAAATAACACGTGCTGTATTTGCCCCAACTCCGCTAACAGAAATCAAATGCAAAAATAATTGTCTTTCATTCTCTTCAGCAAATCCAAACAGCGTATGACCATCTTCCTTAATACTAAGGTAAGTTAGTAATTTTATAGACTCCGAATCTCCCATTAATCCATAGGTATTAAAAGAGATTTGGATTCCATAACCTACACCTCCACAATCTATTACAACATAGGCCGGTGAACGATACGATACTTTTCCTTGAATATGTGCTATCAAAATTTTTACTTCTTGCTTAGTCCGCAAAATAATAAAATCTTTGAATTTCAAAAGGTCTTTATTTGTCCTTTCATCCAAATTTATTTTTCAAATGAAATTTAACGGAATAACTATGTTGATTATAAGTTACATATGGCTGATTTTCAGCTCATGCAATTCAAGTTCCGTTCAAAAAATAAATACATTTTATTCTAATGGAAACAAAAAAGAAAAAGGGAAATTTAAAAAAGGCAAAAAAGTTGGTCATTGGTTTATTTACACCGATACCGGATGGATGGAAAAAAGAGAAAAATGGCAGGATGGAAATTGGATTTGGACCATTACCTACAATGAGAAACATGAAAAGATTGAATGGACCGATAATAAAGGAAATCGCAAAAGTTTTAAACCTTGCGGATGTAGTCATTAAATTAGAATAAAAGAAAACTCTGAAATTGAAATAATTGAATCAAGAAAAAGACTTATAAAGGCACTTATTAGTTCATAATATGAGGAACTATCATAGTAAAAGCAGGAATTTCAACCTCAAATAATTTCCCATCGAACTGCCTTTCCATGATATAAAACCCAAACATTTTTCCCATATCACCTCCTAAAGAACAACCGGAAACATATTGATGAAAATCGCCAGGTTCTAAAACCGGTTGATTTCCTACCACACCTTCCCCTTCAACCTCAGAATTACCATTAATTGGGTCGATAATAAACCAATGTCTCCTTAGTAGTTTTATGGTATGATCACCTTGATTTTGAATTTTAATTCTATAGGCAAACATGTTCATGGCTTCCTGATTTGGAGAAAGCATGTTTTGGTAGAATGTTTCTACCGTAATTTTCACATGATTTGTTATAGCAACAACTGGTGTCATAATTGCAAATATTAGCAAACTAAACGTTAAAAAGGAAACCAAATTTCATTTAGAAAGTTTTATTACCATGAAATTACGCTTTTAAAACCTAATTTGATATAACAAAATCGACTTAATCGAATTTGTAAATTTTATATTCAGGGAAATGTTTAACAATATCAATTTCTAAATCTTTAATATAACCATCAGCAATATCATAAACCCAGCCATGAACTTTAGGAAACCCGTATAGCTCTATATTCTTTTGAATAAATGAGGTTTTTAATAGATTTATAACTTGTTCCTGGACATTAATTTCTACCATCCTTCTGTGTTTTTCATCATGGTCTGAAATGGCGTCCAACTCATCCATATGCAAACGGTAGGTATCTTTAATATTTCTCAACCACTTATCAATTAAGCCGTGAGGTTCGTGCTCTAAAGCAGCTTTTACACCACCACAGCCATAGTGACCGCAAACAATAACATGTTTAACATTTAAAACTTCAACTGAATATTGCAATACAGAAAGCAAATTAATGTCGGTATTAACAACCAAGTTGGCAATGTTTCTATGAACAAACATTTCGCCCGGATCGGTTCCTGTAATTTCATTCGCAGGTACCCGACTATCACTACAACCTATAAAAAGGTACTCCGGTTTTTGACCATTGGTCAACTTTTTGAAATATTCAGGGTCTGATTGAAGTTTTTCCTCTACCCATTTTTTGTTATTGGAAAAAAGGCGTTCATAAGATTTATCTATCGATTCCATAAGTTCTTTTTTATCATCTAATTGGTGAATTCCACCCAAAATTACTTTAATACCATGCAATTGGGCAGCTTTTCTATATTCTACAATTGAATCAATAATATCTTCATCTATAAATTTAGATTTTGAGCCATCTATTTCCAATAAAGTAAAAGGTGGCACAGCATTCAAAGCATCAGTAACTTTTTTCTTATGCAAGAAAGTAACATTTTCACCTAAAACTATTTTCATTCTCGGACCTAAATCATACACTTTTAAAATTGGAGATTTATAATTATCTCTAACTATAAACAATCCGGCTAACAATAATCCAATACTCACCCCAACTAATAAATCGGTAACTACAATTGCAATTATTGTAACAATAAAAGGTAAAAATTGAGACCAGCCTTTTTTATAAAATAATTTTAATAAAGATAGGTCTAAAAGTTTATATCCGGTAAAAAACAAAATTGCAGCTAAACTTGCCAGTGGAATTTGATTAATGATTCCGGTAAAAAACAAAACTGATATTAAAATCCAAAATCCATGAAACACCGCAGATAACTTAGTTTCAGCTCCGGCGGCCTGATTTACAGAACCTCTAACAATTACTGATGTAACAGGTAATCCCCCAAAAATAGCACTTGCAACATTTCCGGCGCCTTGAGCAAGTAATTCTCTATTTACATCAACCTTTTGCCCGTGAATATCAATTTTTTGAATTGCCTCAATACTTAATAAAGATTCAATAGAAGCAACAATTGCAATTGTAAATACAACTTTTACAAAGCTTACAGAAAAAATATTACTAAAATCAGGAGGAAAAAAA
>JBIPMI010000122.1:0-8576 GCA_044369215.1 Bacteroidia bacterium
AATATTATTACCTGAAGAAGCGCAGCCTGTTTATAACACAATAAATTCTTTACCGGGTGGAAATTTGTTATTGGAAAATGCAATTCTATCTATTAACAGAGCGGCAGAAGATGCTGCACCACAAGCAAAAAGTATTTTCACAAATGCTATAACCGATATTACAATTGCAGATGGATTTACCATTTTAAACGGAGGTGATACAGCTGCTACAGTTTATCTGAAAGAAAAAACCTATGATTCATTAACAATGGCTTTTGCTCCAAAAATAAATACCAGCTTAACCAAACCGGTTATTGGAAGTATATCGGCACAATCGGCTTATAAAGATTTAATTGATGCTTATAATACTGCCAGCTTAGGAGGAATTTTATATCCAAAGATTACAACCAATTCTTTATCTGAGCATGTTACCAGAAGAGCATTGGATGGTTTGTTTTTAAAAGTTGCAAAAGAAGAAAAACTAATCAGAACAGATCCCTTGCATAGGGTTAGTGATATTTTGAAAAAGGTTTTTACTAAGTAAATCTACAACCATTTCATTTTGAAATTAAATGCAAAAAAATGCAGCTTCAAAATTTTGAAGCTGCATTTTTTTGTATCTCTATTTAGAATTAATTCTCCATCAAAAATCTTGTCATTCTTTCATACAAATGTAAACGAGTTTTTGCACCACCAATTCCGTGGTTTTTATTTGGGTAAAACTCACTATCAAATCTAATACCTTTTTTAATCATGGCATCTACCATTTCAACTGCATTCTGAAAATGAACATTATCGTCGGCGGTACCATGAATGATTAAGTACTTGCCTTTAATTTTTTCAACATGATTTATAGGAGAATTGCTATCATAATTATCTCCATTTTCCTGAGGTTTTCTCATGAATCTTTCAGTATAAATATTGTCGTAATATCTCCAATTAGTTACGGGAGCGACTGCCAACCCTGAGCGAAAAACATCTGCACCTTTAGAAATTCCTAAACTTGCCATATATCCACCAAAACTCCAGCCCCAAAGAGTAATTTTCCCTGCATCGATGTATTTCAATTCTGCCATCTTTTTCGCAGCATAAATCTGGTCTTCAATTTCGTATTTACCTAAATTTAAATAGGTGCATTTTTTAAATTCTTCACCTTTAAATCCGGTTCCTCTTCCATCAACAGAAAGAATAATAAAACCTTTTTGAGCTAACATCTGATACCAGAAATAATTTCCACCTGACCATCTGTTCATAACGGTTTGTGAACCAGGGCCGCCATAAACATACATTAATAACGGATGTTTTTGGCTTGAATCAAAAGCAACCGGGTAAATCAAAAAAGTATTCATGGCTTGGCCAAGTTCATTTTTCATGGTAGAAAAAGTGGCCGGACTGATTTGATAGTTTTTCAATTTCGCTTTTAATGTGGCATTTTCTTCTAAAACCCTCAATAATTTGCCATCTCCACTCATTAACTCATATACAGGAGGTGTATTTATATCGCTATAGGAATGAAGAAAGCAGCTAAAATCACTATTAAATGAAGCAGTATTCCATCCTTTATTTGAAGTAAGTTTGGTTTTGTTTTTTCCATTTAATCCAATAGAATAAACATATCTCTCTGCGGCATTAACTTCCGCAGAACTATAATAAAACTTTTTACTTTTTGCATCATAACCATAAAACTCATCAATATCCCAATTACCTTTTGTTATTTGTTTGATGAGTTTTCCATTCATAGAATAATGGTAAAGATGATTGTATCCATCTCTTTCGCTGCTAAACAAAAACGATTTTCCATCATTTAAAAAATAAAGGTTATCAGTTATGTCGATATACGATTTATTTTCTTCTGAATAAATTATTTTAGATGCACCATTTTTAGCATCAGCCAGCAAAATTTCCAATTTATTTTGCAACCTGTTCAACCTTTGTACAGAAAGAATATTAGGGTCTTTTGTCCATTGAAATCTTGGCAAATATTGATCTTCTTCCTTTCCTGTTTCAATTTCTGTAAGTAATCCAGTTTTTAGCTCATAGGAATAAATATGTACCGATGAGTTGTCTTCTCCGGCTTTAGGATATTTGAATTTAAAATCTTTCGGATACAAAGAACCATACATGGCCATATTGAATTCTTTCACCTTAGACTCATCAAATCTATAAAAAGCAATTTTATCACCAGTTGCATTCCAGCTAAATCCTTTCCAAATGGCAAATTCCTCTTCGTAAACCCAGTCAGTTCCACCATTTATCACTTCATTTTCTTTACCATCTTTAGTAATTCTTGTTTCTTCTAATCGAACCAAATCAAACAAAAACAAATCATTGCCTTTTACATAAGCAATTTTTGAAGCATCCGGAGAAAAATCAGCATACCTTACTTTTTCTTCCAATGGTTTGATTATTTTCTTTTTGTCGCGTTGATAAACATAATAAACTGCTCTGTAACTATGGCGATAGATTGATTCTGATTGAGTAGCAATCAAAACTGATTTTTCATCATCACTAAATGTAATATTATCCAAACTTAGCGCACTTCCACTATTGGCAGCTTTTATATCAGATTGAGCAATGATGGTATCAACTACTTTTCCTGTAGAAAATTCATACCTCAACAGGTTTTGTTTTTCATCAAGACTACAATAAAAACGTCCATCTTTTAATGAACTAAAACCGGGAACAAACCTTGCAGAAAAGGTACCTTTTGTCCAGATATCTTCTAAAGTAATTGGTTTTAGATCCTGGGCAGAAATCATAACATAAGTTAAAACTAGGCTTAAAGAGAGTATCAGTTTCTTCATATAGTCAGGTAAAAGTTTCAATAATAGCAAAATATTGCCTAAAACCTTGTGCCGCTTATCATGAACAAACACACATCAGTTCTTCATAATTGAATTTATTGTAACTTGTAGGGCAGGTTTTAATATGTTTACTTCGCAGCATGAATAGATTCAAGAAAATAGAAGAAAAAGACGTTCTTTTTTTCGGCTCGATTTGTGGAAAAGATTCGATTTTTTCTGATGAAGAAAATTTCGCTAAATATTCAAAAGATTATACCGAAGATTTAAGGTTTGTACCTGAACTTATTATCAAACCAAAAAATACAAATGAAGTATCTGAAATATTAAAGTATTGTAACGAAAATAATATTTGTGTGACTCCAAGAGGGGCCGGCACCGGACTAAGCGGAGGAGCACTGCCTGTATTTGGAGGTGTGGTTTTGGCCATGGAAAAATTCAATCGAATCATTCAAATCGATGAAAGAAATTTTCAGGCAATAGTTGAACCTGGCGTAATCAATGAAGTTTTACAAAATGCAGTAAAAGAAAAAGGTTTGTTTTATCCACCAGATCCTGCTAGCAAAGGTTCATGTTTTTTAGGTGGAAATATGGCACATAGCAGCGGTGGTCCAAGGGCCGTTAAATATGGAACAACCAGAGATTATGTTTTAAACCTTGAAATTGTATTAGCTGATGGAAGTATTTTACAAACCGGGGCTAATACATTAAAGTTTTCTACAGGCTATAACCTAACTCACTTAATGGTAGGAAGTGAAGGAACCTTAGCTGTCATCACTAAAATCTATTTAAAACTTGTTCCACATCCTCAACAAACTTTATTAATGCTGGCTTCTTTTGAGTCGCCTGAAAAAGCTTGTGAGGCAGTAAATGGAATTTTCAAAGCCGGATGTAATCCATCTGCATGTGAATTTGTTGAACCTGATGGATTTCGTTTATCATCAAGCATGTTAAATATTCCTTTTGAAATAAAAGAAAATATTGGTGCCTATTTATTGATTGAAGTTGATGGCAACAAAGAAGAAATTATGATGTCGGAATGTGAGGCTATCAATGAAGTTCTGGATTCATTTGGAGCAGTAGATGTATTGTTTGCGCAAAGTTCAGATGAAAAAGAGTATTTCTGGAAACTTAGAAGAAGCATTGGTGAAGCCACAAAACATAACAATACATACAAAGAGGAAGATACTGTAGTTCCAAGAGCTGAATTACCTGAATTATTTTCAGGTGTAAAAGAAATCTCAAACAGATATGGATTTAGAACTGTTTGCTACGGACATGCAGGAGATGGAAATTTACATGTCAATATTTTGAAGGATGAATTAAGTGATGATTTTTGGAATCATGAGTTAGATACTGCCATTATTGAGATTTTCGAGCTTTGTAAAAAGTTGGGAGGAACCATTAGCGGTGAACATGGAATTGGCTATGTTCAGAAGAAATTTATGACTGTTGTTATGCCGGAAATTCAATTAGAGTTGATGAGAAATATTAAAAAAGCTTTCGACCCTAAAGGCATTTTAAATCCGGGTAAAATATTTTAATGAAAGAGCAAAATCAAAAGAAGCTTTGGGCAATAAAACTTACAGTAGTAATCGGAATTGCTTTAATGCTCATCAAGTTTGCTGCTTATTTTATAACCAATTCTGTTGCAATTTTAACGGATGCAATGGAATCAATAATAAATGTAACAGCAGGATTTTTCGCATGGTTTAGTATTCATCTTTCGTCAAAACCCAAGGATAAAGAACATCCATATGGTCATGGAAAAATAGAGTTTATTTCAGCAGGATTTGAAGGTGGCTTGATTATAATGGCAGCTATATATATTTTATATAAAGCCATAAGAACCTTTATAGAACCCAATCCGATTGAATCACTTGATTATGGAATATTTTTATCGGGATTTGCAGGATTAGTAAATTTTTTCCTAGGAAGTTTTTTAATTAAAACCGGCAAAAAGCAACACTCTCCCACCCTGGTTGCTGATGGGAAGCATTTACTAACTGACACTTACTCTAGTCTGGGATTAGTTATTGGATTGATATTGGTTTACTTCACTCATTTAATCTGGCTTGATGCACTCATATCAGTTGCACTTGGGATTAGTATAATCATTACGGGATATCAATTAATGAGAACATCGGTTGCGGGATTAATGGATGAGGCCGATACAGAAATGCTTGAAAATGTTGCAAAGGTATTACAAGAAAACAGGAAAGCAAATTGGATTGACATGCACAATTTAAGGATTGTAAAATATGGAGCTCAGGTGCATATTGATAGTCATTTAACCTTACCCTGGTATTATACTTTAGAAGAATCTCATGAAGAAGTAACAGCAGTAGAGTCTTTAATCAGCGATAAATTCCATAAGGAAGTTGAATTGTTTATACATGCTGATCCTTGTATAGAAACAAGTTGTGGAATTTGCGAATTGCATATTTGTAAAGTTAGAAAATCCGCTTTTGTAAAACGAGTAAATTGGGATTCAGAACAATTGTTATTGAATAAGAAGCACGGAATTTAATCGAGTAGAATTTTTTTAAAAAAAAGGTCCGCTTCAACGAATTGAAGCGGACCTTTTTTTTTAGTTTAAATATAAATTATTCAACAATCATTCTACGGCTTACTTTAAAACCTTCAGCTTCGATAGAGTACAAGTATAAACCTGAACTTAAACCAGAAGCATTGATTTCTAAAGTGCTTGCACCAGCAGAAACATTGTTAAAATTATTTACGAAAACTTCTTTACCAGCTAAATCCATGATTCTAACAGTTACATCAGTGCTACGTTTGAAATTAACTGGCACATTTGTAATAGCAGTAAATGGATTAGGGTAATTTTGATTTACAGTGAATAAATCGTTTTTATTAACATCATTGATACTTGTGAAGCTACCATTATGAATGCTGGCAGTATCGATTTTCATGTAAACGATGTCATAAGGACCAGTTGCACCAGGGTTATTGGTAGCATCATAACGACCAATAGAAGCTTTTTGCATGAAAGTCATGTGAACGCTACCATCAACATCTTTAGCTAAAGAAGCAAAAATTTGCTCTAAGTTGAAACCTAAGAAAGAAGTACAATTTAAGATATCACTCCAGGTATTTCCACCATCTTTTGAGTGAGTCATGTACACATCACGGAAGTTTTTGCTATCTGCAGAAATATCATCTTCAGTTAAAGCTGAATAAGCTAAGTAAATAACTCCATCAGGACCAATAGCAGCAGAAGGCATAGTAGCAATTGAATGGTTACCATATCTTGCACCTGCATCATTCCAAGAATCAGCTAAATCCATAGTATTATTGTTATTTTCATCAGGCATACCTGCAATAACTCTGTCTTCGTTGGTTGTCCAACCTTCTTGCCAGTATAAAATAGCATTCTGACCAGGGAAGTAAGTGATAGAAGCATCATCAATATTGTTATCTAATACTCTTGCACGAGCCCAGAAGCAATGAGCTTTTCCAGAAGCATCTAAAGTTACATGTACACCACCATCATTGGTATTTGAAGTATCAACTAAAGTTTTGTAATCGTAAGCAGGCACTGGGAAAGAATCGATAATTGTTTTTGTCCAGGTTAAACCAGCATCAGAAGATTTCCATAATGAAACATCATCTGTTAAACCACCGATTAAAATAGCAACATTAGAACCTTTGGCATCGATGCTATAGTTATCGCCACCACCTGAGTAAACTCTTTCTTTATCGTAACCAGGAAGCAAGATGTTTTTAGCAACCCACTCGTTGGTACTGAATTTATAGTGAGAGAAAACCTGAGGAGTACGAATACCATCCATTACTACTCTACCAGGCTGACCTGATGAAGAATCTGTATAAGAAGCAAAGATGTAAAGATTATCACCTGAAACAGCAGTTCTAGGCCATAAAACACCAGGTAAACTAGCAACAGTATCAAGTACAACACTTGAATTCCAGTTACCTGCACCTAAACCGGTTTTTCTGTTGAATCTTAAACCTCCGGCATTACCTGTACCAGCTTTAACTATATGAGAAATGATTAATTCTTCATTTGTATTTGGACTATAATCGATGCTAGGGAAACCGCAACGTTCCGGCTCAATTCTTTGGCTTGAAACAGGCCCCCAAGAAGTGCCATCGAAATGGTTATATCCTGCACCGCGAGTTGCGTATGGAGCAGCATCAGCACTGGTTGTCCAGGTTACAGATACTTTACCTCCAGTATGTAATACTACTCTTTTGTAAATAGAAGCATTTGTTTGTTGGTCGTTTTGAGTTTCACCAATTTTTTGAGCGAATGCTTTTTTACCTAAAGACTTTTGAGTAAAGTTTGTAGGAGTTCCAGTTTTAACTGGAGTTTGTGGAGTTACATCAAAACTTCTTTCTGCCTGACGAGCAGTTTGAGGACCTTGAGGAAGTACCGGTTTTTGCGCGAAAGCAAAAGTAGAAATCGCACTAAAAGCTACTAAGTAGATTTTCTTCATATGGGTGTTGTTAATAATTAGTTTAAATACGCGAAATTCAAAAATATATAATTCACAAAATAATCAAAGTAAAAATTAGCATTTCTGCACTTTTTAGTCCAAAAACAGACAATATTTGAATAAAAAATGCTTTAAGCCTCTAAAATTTTAAACAAAAGTTCCTTCATCAGCTCAACGTCATCAACAGATGTTAGGTTCACTCCTTTTGATTTTAAGTCGTATTCTGCCACAATTCCTAAAATTCTTTCAATTGAACTTTGCGAATAATTAACCAATAATCGTTCATAATCTTTGGCTTGTTTGGGATTTACTCCGGTTGACATGATAGAACGGGAATCTTTAATTCCGCCTTGTTTAAATCCCAAAGCTTTTGCAAAATAGCTATTCATCATTGCCAATAAAGGAATGATTGAAAAGGCTTTTTTATCACTCATATGATGATTGATATAAAAAACTCTTTTTGTGTTTTTAGTAGCAATAGCAGAAAGTAATTCGAAAGTATTAAACTCTTTACTTACCCCAATATAACTTTCAATTTCATCCTGACCAATTTCTTTATCCTTATCTTTATTTAGAATTAATTTCTCAATTTCATTCTTTATCCTGCTTAGGTCGGAGCCAATAAAATCTGCTATCAGGGCTGCATTGTGTTCACTAATTTCAAATCCTTTTGAATGCACCAATTGAATAATCCATTTAGGAAGTTCATTGTCTTCATAAAGTTTTTTAGCTTCAAAATTGACATACTTTTTAGCCAATTTAAATAAATTGGTCCTACCATCAACCTTTTTACCTTTTACACAAATAACAAGAATTGTTGTTGGTACAGGTTTTTGAAAATACGGTTCAAGTTCATCCAATTTTTTCCAGTTTTGAGCTTCTTTTACAATTATTACCTGGTGAGAAGCCATCATTGGAAAACGTCTGGCACTTTCGATTACAAGAGGTATTTCAGCATCTTTACCATATAAAATAGTTTGATTAAACGCCTTTTCCATTTCAGTAAGCGCGTGTTCTTCAATAAAATTAGATATTTCATCAATAAAATAAGGCTCTTCTCCGTGCAGTAAATAAACGGGTTGGAACTTTCTGGCTTTTAATTCCTGAATTATCTTTTGATAGTCTTGATTATTATCTGGAGGCATGCCGGCAATTTATTGTATTGAATAAGAATTCCCAAGTTTAGTGGGAAACTTGTTGGTAGCTGCAATTTTTAGCACGCTGTATAACTATAACCAAGTTTATAACATAAAAAAGGGTCGGGTTTGTTCTCCACTACCCTCAAAAGCAAAATGAATTTAGAATATTTTATTAAGGG
>JBIPMI010000123.1:0-8541 GCA_044369215.1 Bacteroidia bacterium
AAAGCCAAGAAGAAAAATGATAGCGGATTTAAAGAATATCGTTCAAGTTTAACTCTCATCAGAAATTAAGTGAGTGCCACTCCCAATTATATATTTTATTCATTTCTATTTCTGAATTCCCCTAAACAAAAAAGCGAATCCATAAAAATGAATTCGCTTTTTAAATTATACAAAGGAAATTGGTTTCTATTTTTTTAGGGCTATAGCCATAGCAGCACCAATCTCAGCAGGAGATTCAACTACTATTAAACCACACTCACGCATGATAGCCATTTTTGCTTCAGCTGTATCGTCTTTACCACCAATGATTGCACCGGCATGACCCATTCTTCTTCCCGGAGGAGCTGTTTGGCCAGCGATGAAACCAACTACTGGTTTTTTATTTCCATTGGCTTTAATCCAACGAGCAGCATCTGCTTCGTAACTTCCACCGATTTCACCAATCATAATGATGGCATCAGTTTCAGTGTCGTTCATTAATAATTCTACAGCATCTTTAGTAGGGGTTCCAATGATTGGGTCACCACCAATACCAATTGCAGTAGAAATACCTAAGCCTGCTTTAACAACTTGGTCAGCAGCTTCGTAAGTTAAAGTACCAGATTTAGAAACGATACCGATTCTTCCTTGTTTGAAAACGAAACCTGGCATAATACCAACTTTAGCTTCACCTGGAGTAATAACACCAGGACAATTAGGCCCAATTAAAGTACAATTTCTAGATTTGATATATTCTTTTACAGGAATCATATCTTTAACAGGAATACCTTCTGTAATACATACAATTACATTGATTCCAGCATCTGCAGCTTCCATAATGGCATCTGCAGCAAATGCTGGTGGAACAAAAATAATTGAAACGTTAGCTCCAACAGAATCAACCGCATCCTTAACAGTATTAAATACTGGTTTATCAAGGTGAGTTTGGCCACCTTTACCTGGAGTTACACCACCAACTAAGTTGGTACCATACTCGATCATTTGCTGTGCATGAAAGCTACCTTCACTACCGGTAAAACCTTGCACGATTACTTTTGAATTTTTATCTACTAAAACTGCCATGTTTTCAATTTTATGCGGGGCAAATATGGGTATTTTTTTTAGGTTATATAGAAGTATTAATGATTTTCTTTTTTTCTATTGAAATAATAAAAAAAAAGGAAAGCTAAATACCTCATTTTCAATTTACTTTTAAAGCAACTATGACATTAAAAGATTGATTTTATGAATTAGTAAGTCTTTATTAAAAGGTTTAGTCACATAATCATTCATGCCAACCTGAAAACATTTACTTTTTTCTTCAGCATCATCATGAGCAGTTACAGCTATGATCGGAATTTTATTATCATTAGCATAAACATCATCATTTCTGATATGCCATGTAGCTTCTATTCCATCCATTTCTGGCATCCTTATGTCCATTAAAATTAAACCGAAATCTTTTTCTCTCAGCATACTTAATGCTTCTTTACCATTCGATGCAATCCTGAAATCAAACCCGGCCTTTTCCAAAATTTTAGCCATCAATCTTTGGTTTAACTGATTGTCTTCAACTATCAAAATTGAACGATGATTTTTGGTTTCAAACTCTCTTTTATCGGTAAAAACTGAGGCTAATTTTTCATTTAATTCCTCCAGTTCAAGTTCAACAATAAAACTACTTCCCTGTCCCGGCTCACTCAAAACCTCAATATGACCTCCTAAAATATCACATAAATCCTTCACGTTTTTCAAACCAATACCAAAGCCATTGGGATTTTCCGGATTTTTGTAGAGGCCCTTAAATATACTTTTAATCTCTTTGGCTGTTAATCCTTTACCCTCATCACTTACAATAAACTGAACATTCACAAAGGTTTTTCCTTCTTTATCACGTTTAGAATTTTGTTTCACCTCTACCCTAACGGTGCCATTATTGCTATGCTGAATAGCATTTGAAATTAGGTTATGTAAAATGGTATTTATTTTTTGTTTATCGGCATTTACCATAATTGGTACACCAGGGTAAACCATTTGAGTAAACATCAAGTTTTTAGCCTTTGCCTTTAAATCAAAAACTTTAAAACTTTCTTCAAGTGATTCAATAAAATGAAATGGAGAAGGTATTGCCTTACTTTGGTTTCTATCGATTTGTAAATAAGCAATTAAGTTATTAAGCACAAATAATAACTCATCACTCGACATTCGGATATTGGCCAAATATTCCTTTAACTCATTGAAAGTTTTACTCTCCATAGCCAACTGACTCATTCCGGCAATTGCGTTTAATGGAGTTCTGATTTCATGATTCATTTGTAACAAAACATGACTTTTTGCTTTATTACTAATTTCAAAAAGCTTCCTTTGTTTGTTTACATAAAAGCTATAAAAAACTAAACCTGTAAGAAGCAGAAGTAAAAACAGAGCAACACCAAAGGCAATTAAAATAATGTTTTTTGTTTCGAGTTCAAGTTCTTGTTCTCTGATTTTTAAATCCTGAATTTCTTTTTCCTTGGCTAGTAATTTAATCTTGGCTTCCTTTTTTTCATTTTCATAAGAAGCCTGAATAGAATTTACCTCAGCCCTCTTGGCTTTATTAGTTAAACTCTGTTTGATATCTTCAGCTTGTTTAGCATACATTTCCGACTTTTGATCCTCACCTCTATCGGCAAAAATATCAGAAAGAATAGTTAAGGCATTAATTTTTTCATGGTCAGTTCCGTGCGTATTTGCCAATTTCAAACCAAAATTTCCATAATAAAGCGCTGAATCACTATTGCCTAGTTTTTGGTAACAGTTTGCTAAATTTCCGCAAGCTAAAACTTGTGACTTTTTATCATTCATTGCTTCATCGATTCTGTTTGATTCAATCAAAAACGGAAGTGCTTTGCGGTATTGTTTTCTGCCGGAATAAATAATTCCAATATTGTTTAGAGCTGAAGAAACATCATAAGCACTGCCCCTTTCGCGAAAAACCTGCAAGGCATTTAAATAATGATAAAGAGCTTTTAAATCATAACCTTGAGCCTGATAAATATTTGCAAGATTATTGGAAATTTCAGCAGTCAATAAATCATCATTCATTGTTTTATGTAAGTCTAAAGATCTTAGGTAGAACTCCTCAGCTTTAACATTATTTCCCAATTCAGCATATAAAGAACCTATATTATTTAAGGTTTTAGCAATACGTCTATAATCTTTTAACTGCTCAGATAATTTTAAAGAACCAATATAATACCTGAGCGCTTTGGGATAATCGCCTTTGAAATAAGCCAAATTCCCTAAACTATGGTAAGCAAGTGATACAGAATACGGCTCTTTACATTTTAATCCTAAGGCTAATCCTTCCAAATACATCTGTTGAGCCTGAAGGAAATTATTTCTGTTTTTTAATAAAATTCCTATAATTACTGCAGCAGTCGCTTTTCCCTTACAAAAATTAATTTTATTAGATAGCGCATAAGCCTGCCTGGCATAACTTCCTGCTTTTGTGGTATCAGTTGAACGAAGAGTTAGCGCGATTCCGTTTAATATATCAACCCTTTGTACATCATTTGCAAAAGGAAGTAAACTTTCTAAACTATCAAGTTCAGATTCTGCATATACTTTATTATTATTTGTTGAAAATACAAACAACAATGCGACCAGAAAAATTGATATAAGGGACTTCAACATAATTTTTAATCGGGTACTAATTTAATACCTCTGAAATAGAAATTTAGAAAAATTATACCGGTTGCTGTTGAAGCGCTTCCCAATACTCTACAGCCCTTCTTGTGTGCGGAATCACAATAGTTCCACCAACAATATTTGCTACTGAAAAAATCTCAAACATTTGTGCGGTAGTTACTCCCATTTCGTAACATTTCCCTAAATGATATTTAATGCAATCATCACAACGTAATACCATACTTGCAACCAATCCCAGCATTTCTTTAGTTTGGGCTGATAAAGCTCCATCCTCATAAGTATTGGTATCCAGATTAAATAAACGCTTCAAAACCAGGTTATCTGCACCCAGGATTTTTTCATTCATTTTTTCTCTGTACTCATTAAATTCATTAACCTGATTACTCATATTTTAATCTTTAAAGGATAAGTTCTTTATTTGGGTCCCAAAATAACTCTTTGAAGGCTATAACTTTATCATTTTTTACGAATATTCCTTCTGCTTCTAAAAGTTCTTTCATTTCATCACCTGTGCCAAAAAAGTGCTTTCCACTTAAAACCCCTACCCTATTTACCACGCGGTGAGCAGGCACATAAGGAATAACTTTATGAGAACCATTCATTGCATAACCCACCAATCTTGCACTTCTTTTTGCCCCTAAATAGGCCGCAATTGCTCCATAAGAACTTACTCTACCTTTGGGAATCAAACGAACAACATCATAAACATTTTCAAAAAATGTATAATCTGTGGCCATTATTTCTCTTTGTAAACTACCTCCAACAGAGATTGACCAACTGCTTTTAAAGTATTTCTATCAATTACATTCATGTTATCTCCCAAAGTATGCCAATGAGGAGGAAATGAACTGTTGGTTTGTTCTGAATAATGAATAATATCAATCATAGGAATACCGGCAATTTTATTTACATAATAGTGGTCGTCGGTAATTCCATTTCCCTGATAATAGTAAAAATAATTGCTGTAGCCCAATTGAACTGCCTGGTCCCAAACTTTACGAACTGTACTTTCAGCATATTTTACACTGAATGATTCCCAAACAAATTTGGCATCTCTGCCACCAACCATATCCAATAAAATACCATAATCTGCTTTGTAATTTTTTAGATGTGGATTTTTAGACCAGTACTGAGAACCTAAACAATAAGAGTCTTCATGCTGAGGTTTTCCTAAATCTTCTGCATCAAAACAAATTAAATCTATTCCAATTTGAGGTTTCTTAGCCGACATCACTCTTGCCATTTCAAGCATAACAGCTACACCTGAACCTGCATCATCGGCAGCAAGAATTGGCTCTGTATGTTTTGATTTATCTGCATCCTGATCAGCGTATGGTCTGCTATCCCAATGAGCGGCAACAATTACACGCTTTTTTGCATCAGGATTAAATGATGCTATTATATTTCTGATATGAAGTGTTTTTCCATCAAAATTTTTCACATCTGCTTTTTGCTCATAAACCTTATCAGCATAAGAAGTAAACTTTGAAACCAACCAATTCCCGCATTTTGTATGTCCTTCGCTATTGGTAAAACGTGGACCAAAATTTACTTGTTCCTGAACAAATAAATAGGCTGAATCTGAATTAAAATTGGGAGAAACCAAAGCAGGTTTTACTTGCTCAGTTTGGTTTGCAGTGTTTTGCTTTTTATTTGAATTAGATTCATCACCGCATGAAGAAAGTAAAACCAAGGTCAATCCAACAAAACAAAAAAGTAGTTTATGATTCGATAAATACATTGTATGATTAATTACTAATGGTATAAGTAGCTCCCTCTTTTCCGTCTTTTACTTCAATTCCAATTTCTTTTAATTGGTCTCTAATTCCATCTGATGCGGCAAAATCTCTTCTGGCTTTTGCAGAAGCTCTTTGCTCCAGAATCATTTTCATAAGACCATCAACTTTAGAATTATCTGCCGTCGATTCTTCCATCAAACCTAAAACATCAAATACAATATCTTTGAATAGTTTTCTTAGTTTAACTAAATCCTCCTCAGAAATTTTTGATTTTCCATCATTGATAGAATTAATCATTCTAACGCCATCAAACAAAGCAGCCAAAGTGATGGGTGTATTAAAATCATCATTTAAAGCATTGTAAACATTATCAATTAGTTCATCAATATTTACATCTGAATTAGCTGATGCTTTTAGATTTGGAAGCAATTTTACTGCATTTATCAATCTTTGGAAACCCTTTTCGGCAGCCTGCAATGCTTCATTACTGAAATCAAGTGTACTTCTGTAATGTGCTTGTAACATAAAGAAACGAACAGTCATTGGACTGTATCCTCTTTCTAAAAGTGGATGAGTACCCGCAAACAATTCATGAGGAAGAAATGAATTTCCAAGACTCTTACTCATTTTTTGTCCGTTTACAGTTAGCATATTTGTATGAATCCAATATTTAACCGGTACTTCATGATTGCAAGCAAGATTTTGAGCAATTTCATTGGTATGATGTGTTGGCACCAAATCCATTCCACCACCATGAATATCAAAACTATTACCTAAATATTTAGAACTCATAGCAGAACATTCGATATGCCATCCCGGGAAACCTTCTCCCCACGGACTCGGCCAATGCATGATGTGCTCAGGTTTAGCTTTAATCCAAAGTGCAAAATCTAATCTACCACGTTTATCATCTTGTCCGCCCAAATCGCGGGTATTGTTGAGTAATTCATCCAGATTTCTTCCTGATAATTCAGTATATGGATACTCTTTAGAAAATTTCTCTACATCAAAATAAACTGTACCATTTGATTCATAGGCATAACCATTTTGAATAATCTTTTTGGTCATTTCTATTTGCTCAATAATATGACCTGTAGCAGTAGGTTCAATACTTGGAGGCCAATTATTAAACAAGCGCATTACCTCGCGAAAATCTACAGTATAACGCTGAACGATTTCCATTGGTTCAAGCTTTTCAAGTTTAGCTTTCTTACTAATTTTATCTTCACCCTCATCAGCATCATTTTCTAAATGACCAGCATCCGTGATATTTCTAACATATCTTACTTTATAACCTAAATGAGTTAAGTATCTGAATACAATATCAAATGAAGTAAAAGTTCTTACGTTTCCTAAATGAGCATTGCTATATACTGTAGGTCCGCACACATACATTCCTACAAAAGGAGCGTGAATGGGTTCAAAAACTTTGGTTTCCCGGCTAAGTGTATCGTAAATTTTTAATGGACCTTTCATATCAAAATATATGCACGAATATAAATGATATTTTATGCATTCACTGAAATTTACTCAATCTCTAATTCAACATTTTCGTAAAGTGAATCAAAAACCTCTTTCCAATTTGCCCAGCCTTCATCTTCATCAAATGAAGAATTGTGCCAAATACTAATGAAATAGCCATTTACACGCATGGTTTCTCTCTTGAAATGCTGAATCATTTGTATCGCATTTTCAGGTGTTAATTTTGAGTAATTTTTAAGACCAACATCCATCAAACAAGATGAATAAATTGTTATTGGCAAAACCTCCTGAGTGCTTAAATCAAAAAACTGAAACGGATATGAAGTTGATGCTCTAAATCCGGGTGCTTCTGAATAAGCCATGGTATAATCTTCTGAAATTCCCATATCAGCTAAATTTCTATAGGTTTCAGGTAATCTTATTTTCAGAAAGTGCTGACGTGAAGTTTTTGGATACACCCCAAATAGCTCAAAAAACAATTCCTTTTCTTCCTTTAATAATTTTCGATTTAAAGAGGAAGCATAAGATGGATGAATTCCACAAATGGCCTGTGTAAGCAGGTATTTGGAAAGATTTTTCATTTCAACAGCTTTCATTGAAATGTTCTTATCAAAACCACCTCTATCAGCCAAAAGAAAAAAGAAACGATTTTCAATTCCTGAATCTTTCGACTTTTGTAAAATCATTTGATACGTATCATAAGGATCTTTTTCTACACCATATAAAGCTTTTGTGAAATCAGAAAATTTACCTTTTACTAAGGTTCCTATTGTTTTACGAAACCTGGCAGAAGTTGATAATCCAAGAAATTTAAAAGCAAAATCGATATCAATCGTGCTTATTTGTTTGAAATTATTTTCCTTAAACTGAATTGAAGAATACTGAAGCCTCAATTGTTGTTTGAACAAATCAACCCATGAATCTAATAAAGGCATGTGTAAAAAACCACATCTATAAGCCAAAGAATTTTCAGCTTTATAACGGCCATGTTCATCTCGTTTTACATTGGGTTGATATTCCTCATACCTACTGATAAAATAGAAAAACGAAGAGAATAAATCAAAAGGTAATAATTGAGTTGGTTGTGGTAAATCATGAGGTACCTCCCAATTAAAAGTAAACATCATATAAAACCAATCTTCGTCTTGTTTAATCTCAGGCTCAAATATGCGGATATCCTCTTCGTACAAGAGATTCGAAGCCGGAATATTTATACAATTGGCAAAAATTGTATTGCTGTAATTGATTCTGTTTGAGCTGGTTTTCTCGAAATAATCAGCATTATCTGTAGTTTTATATTTTATCCCTAAACGCCTTACAAGGATTTCATCTAAAACATATTTTACTCTTGGAGATTCGTGTGCACAATAAACAAGCATATCAAATAAATAAATGGCAATTTAATTCAATCGAACGAAAACGAATAATAGAAAAGAAATGAGAAATTTTACTTCTTTGCCTGCTCTCTTCCGTATTTAAAGACTTCCAGTAATTGTAAAGGATTTAAAGCTTTTACAAAAAGAGTAAGTGATTGTTTAGGTTGATAGAATACCAAAGTTGCAATCATTCCCGAATAGTAAGTTACCAGAACAGCATAAGCCATGCCATTAATTTGGTATTTTGGGATGAAATAAAATGCTGTAATTAAATA
>JBIPMI010000124.1:0-8461 GCA_044369215.1 Bacteroidia bacterium
TCCTGTTAAACCTTCAACTTTGGTATCCTTAAGCAATTTCACATAACCTGCATCCTGAAAATCACAATAGGCTACAGCATATTGTACTTCAGGTTTTTTAAGGTTGAATTTAATTTGTTCTAACTGATAGGTTTCTTTGATATACTTCTGCAAATCGGCAGCAGGATGAAAAGGAGCAAAGGCCTCTTCAAAAGTTTTGGCACCCAGCTCTGCAAGCAAGGCCACGTGCTTCTCTGCACAAGGTACTAACTTCACATGTCCTGAATTTCCACTCATCTTTTTTCGATTTTTTTCTTTTCTGCCAATTGCTCGTTTACCATCAAAGCTTCCTGAATATAAACTCTCAGAAGCTCCTCATTCAATGGCTTTTTGTGATCTAAATGCCAGTGTTTCAATTGAGATTGACCAGCATCTGCTTCCAAAACACCTGCTTCATCGGAGAGGTAAACTCCGTTACAAAAAGCGAGGACCAATTTACGCTTTTTGTACATACCCAAATAAAACAAATACCCCTGATATGTATAAAAAGGTACCCCATATTTGAAAGATTCTACGATTCCGTTGGAAGAATTTAACACCAAGGTCCTGACTTTTAAGAACAAAGGCAAAAGTTCAGAATTTAGGTCACTTGCGTAAACATCAACCCTCGGATGCATAAAAATTATCTTTGACGACCTCCATTCATTAACTGCATCAAATTCTGACGAGCAGTTACAAATTCAGGATATTCCTTCAAAGCCATTTCAAAATACTTTTTGGCACCCATTAAATCTCTGTTTTGAGCAACCATATAAGCTTTCATATTGTAAACAGCTGCACGAATTGGCACTTTTTGTTTAGCAGTTTCACTAACCATAAAATCAACGCTATCAATTGAATTACCCATTTTTGATTCTAATTCTACCATGGTTTTTGAAGCTTTTTCCATTTGCTCGGTAGCAAACTGATAAGCAGCAATCTGGTATAAATAGCTCAACTTATTGGTTTTAGCATACAGTTTATTGTAAACGTCAATTTCCTCCTCAACTCTTCCAAATTGTTGAGCCAATAAAGCTTTCAATTGTAAGTATTTTTCTTCTTCCGGATGACGATTTAAAGCTGATTTATTGTAGTAATCAGCAGCTTCGAAATTTCTTACTGCTACATATAATTCAGGCAAAGTATCCATGTAAATAGTCTGGCTGCTATCAACCTGAAGCATCATTTGGACAGAAGTAATAGCGGTATTGTAGTCTTTTACTTCCATCGACTTTTCATACAGTTTTTTATAATCAACTGTTTTTCCATTGTTACAAGCCATTAGAGCTATCAGTCCAAGGCCTCCTAAGATTCTTTTCATTTGTTAAAATATAGTTTGCTAAGATAATTGATGTTTCTCAAAATCAGGATATGAATCAACACATTCCTGTAATGTTTTATAAACCGGTTTGAACTCAAAATTCAATTCCTTTTTAATTTTTGAAGCATTGTAATACGACTTATTCAGTGAACTTCTTGCTGTTTCTTTGGTTAAGGGCAGTCCTTTCGGAATAAATAAACGTTTGATGGCATAAAATCTCCAGGCTATTTCTGCTAAAAACTTGGTAACTTTAATTTTAGGTAATGGGTTGTCAAATTTTTCAGACAAAAAGTTAAACAAATTCTGATTGCTAAAATTTTCAGAAACCAAAACATAACGTTGTCCGAATTTTTTCTCTTCAACCAATCGGAACATTACCTCCGCTACATCTTCAGCATCTACATATCCATTTACACCTTCTGTATAAAATGGCATTCCCTTATGGGCTGCACCAATTAAACTTAGCGCACCTTTGGTATAATAACCTCTTCCTATAATCATTCCCGGATTTACAATGGCAACTTGTAAACCTTCCTCTGCACCACGCCACACTTCCATTTCTGCCTTGTATTTTGAAATGGCATAATTGCTATTGAGTTTACTGTTTTCCCATTTGCTGCTTTCATCCATGGTATCGCCGCTTTTTTTGCGACCTAATGCGGCAATTGAACTCACATGGCAAAATACTTTTACGCCTTTAATCAGCGAAATATTTACCATATTGGCCGTCCCTACTATATTTACTTGGGTCATTAAATCAGCTTCACTTTGTAAAAATGAAACTGTGGCTGCACAATGGTAAACGGTTTCAACACCTTCAAGAACTTCCTCTAATGAAGGAATATCATTGATATCAGCCTCAACCCAAATTAAATTAGGCTGATTCAGAAAATTGGCTTCTTTACCAAAATAAATTCTGTAAATAAAATCAAACTCTTTCAGTGAAGAATTTGCTCGTTTAAACGCACGCAGTTTTTTGCCTTCTTTTAAAAGCTTGCAAACCACATGGGCGCCTAAAAATCCTGTTGCTCCGCTTACTACTATCAATCTGTGGAAATGTTGATTAGATGATGGGCTAAAATAGAGAGTTTTGAATAATTAAACCCTAAGAAATTTTTTTCTTTATGATAAACGACTTTTTACAACCTATATCAGAATTCGTTCAAGGCAGATTTAGAGAGCATTGCAGCCCAAAAAGCCTGTTTTTTCAGACCCATTTTTTTGACGATAAAATAAAATCCTTCGAGAGCTATCAATTAGCAATTTTAGGTATTCCTGAAGATCGATATGGTTCCGATTTCCTTGGCTGCGCTGAAGCACCTGATCAAATCAGAAAAAACCTGTATGCCTTAATTAAACCAAGGGTCGACATGAAAATTATCGACCTTGGAAATATTAAAAAAGGCAATGCTTTAACCGATACTTATGTGGCTGTTGAATCTGTCATCAATGAAGTTTTACGTAAAAAAATCCCTGTTCTTATTTTAGGTGGAAGTGAGGATTTAATTGCCTGCCAATACAAAGCTTATTATGGAATTCAGGCAAATCTTCAAATGGTAGCAGTAGATTCAAAAGTAAATATGCATACTCCTGAGGACAGTAACAAACTTTCTTACCTGCCTCGAATCATTGCTTCTGAACCAAATTTCTTGTTCAATATTACCCAAGCTGCTTACCAAAGTTATTTCGTTGAACCCGAAACCTATGATGCTTTTGAACGGATGAATTTTGATATGGTTCGTTTAGGAGCACTTAGAGGAAACATGAGTGATATTGAACCTTATTGCAGAAATGCTGATATGTTATCATTTTCTATAAATGCCATCAGGGCTTCAGATGCTCCTGCTCAGTTTAATGCTTCACCAAACGGATTAAGTGGAGAAGAAGCTTGTCAGATTGCCCGTTATGCCGGAATTAGCAATGATATCAGTAGTTTTGGAATTTATAATTTGTTACCGGGTTTAGATAGAGAAGGTGTGAGTTCAGCTCTCGCTTCACAAATGGCCTGGTACTTTATTGAAGGATTGTGTAACCGCCGTCAAGAATATCCGCTTCCTGATAGCAATGATTATATGGTTTACAGAACCACTTCCAGAAATGCAGATGAAGAAATTGTGTTTTATAAAAGTATCATGAGTAATAGGTGGTGGATGGAAATTCCGTATCCGCGTGAAAGAAGCGCTCAGGAAGGTAAATTCATGGTGCCATGCAGTTACAAAGATTACCAAACTGCTCAAAACGATGAGATACCCGACCGTTGGTTAAAAACCTACCAAAAATTACTCTAATTTATGTGGTTAAAATTTTCATCCTTTATCAATAAATGGTTCTGGCATTTAGCAGTGCTGTTACACCTGGCTTACTTTTTTCAAGCTTGGTTTAGTGGCAGTATTTATTTGGTAGATTCCACTGACTATTTATCACAGGCTGAAAATTTTAAAAACCATGGCAGCTTATATGCAGCACCTTGGGATGCACCCATCAAACCTGATTTTTTCACATTTCGTCCGCCTTTATACGGATGGTTCATTTTAGTAATCAAATCAATTGTAAACTCAGACTATGCTGTACTCGCTTTCCAATCATTATTGAGTTTAATAAGTTTTGGAAGTATCATTCAGTTTTTATCAAAACAAAACATAGAAACAGGCTTTGTAAAATCGGCTTTGATGTTGATTCTGATTGCTTATCCTTCTCATCTCATTCATTGTAATTTCATCATGAGTGATATCCTGTTTCAGTTTATCATGTTACAGGCATTTATTTATAGTAATTATTCCTACAAAGAAGCAAACTTTAAGCATACAGGTTTGGCAGCATTCTTTTTTGTTTTGGCGATGTTAACCAAACCCGTTGCATTTTTACTGGGCTTTAGTATTGCTTTGATTTTATTGGTAGTTTATATCAGAAAACATCAGCTTAAATTGTTGCTTCCATTTCTGTTATTGCCTATTACTTATCATACTTATTGTAGTTATAACAAACACATTACCGGGTATTACCATTATAGTTCTGTGAGTCCGTATTTTGTATTGAAATACATGGCGAAATATACCAATGCACAGGTTTATGGTGAAGAGTATGCCGACCGTGTTCAGGACAGTGTAATGGTACTGGCCAATGCTGCTCCCAATCATACTGAGCGATATAAAATTATGAATGAAGCCGGTAAAACATTCATTGCTCAAAATCCACTTGTATTTTTAAAATTCAACATCAAAGGTTGGTTTGCTTTTATGCTAGATCCGGGTCGTTTCGACTGGGTTCATTTTCTAAATATAGGTGAAGGGAATTTTCTGGGATTGTATCATACCATCAATACAAAAGGATTGGTGAATGGAATGCTGGAATTTCTATCTCATGCGCCTTTACAATTGCTTGCCATTTTATTTTTCAGTTTGATATTTAACTTCCTGCTGGCATTTATATTTGTAGCTTATTTGTTCTCCAAAAAACAGAATGGTTTTTTGAAAATACTCATCTTTTTGTTTGTATCTTATATCATTGGTTCAACAGGTATATTAGGCTTAGCTCGTTACAGAATTGGCATTGCACCAATGATATGGATGGCTGCTATCTATTATATTTATTCATTCTGGAATGAAAGAAGAAATCAGTTATCCTGAACCTTACGCGCCACTTGAACGAGTGAATTTTCCTATTTGGAATGAAGCAGGGATTGAAGTTTATTTTAAACGGGAAGATTTATCACACCCTTTTATTTCTGGTAACAAATGGAGGAAATTAAAGTATCATTTGTTTAATGCCATTGAAAATAAACACACTCATTTATTAACTTTTGGAGGTGCATATAGCAACCATATTTTAGCAACAGCTGCTGCGGGAGCCAAACTCGGATTTAAAACAAAAGGTATTATCAGAGGCGAAGTAGTTTCAAATCCGGTTTTAAATCTGGCACAGCTTTTTGGCATGGAACTAGATTTCATCAGCAGAGAAAATTATCAAAATAAAGAAAACCTATATCTTATAGAAGATTATCCCAATACAAGCATTATTCCTGAAGGTGGTGCTGGTGAATTAGGCGAAAAAGGTGCAGGTGAAGTTCTTAATGAAATTGATGATTCGTTTGACTTTATTATGTGCTCAGTTGGGACCGGCAGCACATTTTCAGGTTTATTAAAACATGCTTCGAATCAAAATAGAAAAATCCAATTAGAAGGATATGCCATTATTAAAAACGGAGAATACCTGGGTGAATCTTTTGAAAAATGTGCTTATCAGAATTACCGATACATCACCGAATCACATGGCGGTGGATATGCCAAAACTTCTAAGGAATTATTAGATTTCATCCAATTGTTTAGTAGCAAAACCGGCATTTTATGCGACCAGGTTTATGAAGCAAAAATGGTTTTTCATTTTACGCAATTGGTTCAACAAGGTTTCTATAAAAAGGGTTCCAAAATTGTTATACTTCACAATGGCGGTTTAAGTGGAATGTTGAGTTTGCTGGTGGAGTAGACTTATTTAAATGATAAAGCAAAATTCAATTTCATTCAACAATTTCCCAAAAGCCGGTTTTATCACTTCCGTTTCTTTTAATTCTTCCTTGTTCCTTAAGTACTTTAATTTTCCTTTTTACAGTACTTAAACTTAGATTCAACTGCTTACTCAAATCATCAGCTTTAATTTCCGGATTTTGTTTGATTAAAGAAAAAACACTTCCATTGTATGCTTTTACAGTGTCATTTACAGTGTCAGATTCGGGATTTACAGTGTCATTTTTATTGTCAAAATAAAGTACGTGCATTTCCCTGTTTTTGAGGGAGTAATTACTTTTTAAATTTTGCCATTATATAAATCTGCAACAGGAAAAATCAATTCATAATCATTCCAATTTAAATTCCCTTCTATAACTTTAAACTGTTTGAATTTATCTTCATCCAAATATTTTTTAATTGATGGATGAGATGATTTTTCAAGAAAGGTTTTAAAGTCTACCAATTTAGATTTACCATCATTAAAAAAAATCCTAATAGCGTAATCGCCAATAAAAATTGCAGTTACAACACTTATTTCATCTGTTTGTATATCGATATATTCCTGAATTATTCTCATAAATATCCTATTTCAAATTACTCAAATTACTTTTGAAAACAAAAAAAGGAAGCCGGTTTACCCAACTTCCTTTTTTCTATACTTGAAATAATTACTATTTACCTGCCATTTTGCTGATTTCAGCCTGATTGTAAGTTACAGCATATTTCGCTCTTAACTCTTTAATCCAAACATCCATCAAAAATTCTTGGTAGTCGCTTGTTACCAATCCTTTTGCTTCTTTTAATTCTTTTGGTTCAGGAGCAATCACACCTTCTACATAATAGAATTTATGACTTCCATCCTCAGAACTAATATCAACAACACCTTTTTTATCCCACATTTTACCTGCAGTTGGATCGTTTTGTTCAGCTCTTGTGATTTTTCCAGAGATAGTACCAACCAATTTTTTGTTGATTTTTTTGAATACTTCATCCTCAGTTTTACCTGAAACAAACATCTTCATTGCTGCTTGTTTGGTTTTAGCATCTAAACAATTGTAAGTCTTGAATACCAAACGCTCTTTCCACATGTACTTGGTTTTATTCAAGCCATAAAACTTTTCTAATCCCAAAGTATCACTAAGTGCTTTACCCCAAACTTTTTTATCAGTCAAATCAAACAATAAAATACCATCATGATATTCTTGCATAATGTTTCTGAATTCTTCGTACTTGCTTTCCAAAACGCTTTCTTCATATGCCAAACATTTTTCAGAAGCCCAATCATCAAAGTTCTTTCTGCCTACAATAGCAGCGTTTCCTTTGTCAACCGGTTTTTGATTCAACGACAAAAACTGAGCAAAATCTCTGGTATAATGTTTACGATTACCTATTGTAAATAACTCTTTATTAGCTACCTCATTGCTATCATATTTCCAGTTTCCTTTAATGAAATTAGTGTCTAGTTTAGATAAGAACATTTTCAAATTGACTTCATTCACTGTATAGTTTCCTTCTTTTTTCACACGTGCAATTACCGCAGCTTTAGAACCTTCAGAGCGACTATCTTTTGAAACCTTGTTTTTAATAATGTCTTGTACATCTTTGAATTCACCTAAAGGACGTCTGTCAACATATCTTACAATATGCCAACCGAAATCAGTTTGGAAAGGTTTTGATGTTTCATTAGGGTTTAATGAAAAACAAATGTCTTTGAAGTTTTCAGGATAACCGCTTAAACTAGCCATCCAGCTCATTGTTCCTTTGTTGCCTTTGCTGCCTTCATCCTGAGAATATCTTTCAGCAAGACTTTCAAAAGTTTCACCTTTATTTAATTTAGCGTAAACACTATCAATCTGGTCTCTGGCATCTTTTAAAGATTCAAGAGCAGTTCCATAACCGGTTCTAATCATGATATGCTGAACTTTTACTTCACCACGAGCCGGTCTCTTTTCATTTAAAATCATGATATGGTAACCAAACTGAGTTCTGAAAGGCATACTGATTTCACCTTTATTTAATTTATAGGCAACGTTTTCAAAAGGATAAACCATTTGGAAAACAGTAAACCATCCTAATTTGCCATAATTCTTTTTTGCAGATGGATCATCAGAATACTTAACTGCCAACGAATCAAAATTTTCTCCTTTTGCAGCACGTTTGCGCAAATCAGAGATTTTGTTCCATGCAGCCAATGAATCTGAAGCGGAAGCATTTGGATTGCAATTAATCAAAATATGAGAAGCGTTTACTTCAGTTTTCATGCGCTCGTAAGCTTCTTGCATTAAACTTTCAGTTACTTTTTTATCGCTCATGTAAGGAGTAGCCAATTGCTTTCTGTAACCAGCCAATTCCGATTTAAATGCAGGATTGGTATCCAATTCCATACTTAATGCCTCTTTAACTTTTAGTTTAAAGTTAACATAAAGGTTCAAGTAATCATTTAACTCTTTCTCACTTGGTAAAGCAGTTTCCTTCCTGTTTTTGTTTAATTGCCTTAGGAATTCGGTACGATAAACGGTGTCCGCTCCATATGTAAAAACAAAAGGGTCGGTTTTAGTTGCTGCAAAAGTTTTGGCAGCAGGTTTCTTGGCAGATTTCTGAGCCAGGCCATTCAACGAAA
>JBIPMI010000125.1:0-8383 GCA_044369215.1 Bacteroidia bacterium
AGATTTCATTGATTCTATGCATTCTGATAAATTTCTTTGGTAAGCAATACCGGCAGGAATTACATGAGAAGTTGCTAATTGAATTAATACTTTAGCTTCGATATCAATCTTTTTCTCATAAAGCTCTTGCATGATTTCATAACGAGCTTCAAGTTCTTTCTCGTTGAAAATCTGGTTACTTACAAATAAATCTTTTGATTTTTTGCTGATGTAAGCATCTAAAGCTTCAGGCGTATTTTTGATGTTATTTAAACCTCTTTTTTCTGCTTCTTTAACCCACTCGTCGCCATAACCATTTCCTTCGAATAGAATCTTTTTACTCGATTTGTAGTATCCTTTTAATACTTCAATGATTGCTTCATCTTTTTTCTTTCCTTTTTTGATTAAAGCATCTGTTTCAACTTTAAATTTCTTCAATTGATCAGCCATAATTGTATTTAAAACAATCATTGCATTTGCTGAATTTGCAGAAGATCCAACTGCTCTAAATTCGAATTTGTTACCGGTAAAAGCAAATGGTGAAGTTCTGTTTCTATCAGTATTATCCAATAGAATTTCAGGAATTTTGATTACATTAATTGAAGTGGCTTTGCTGCTTTTGCTTGCAGCTTTATTGGCAAACAAGGTTTCCATAACATTGGTTAATTGTGAACCAATAAAAATCGACATAATAGCAGGAGGAGCTTCATTTGCGCCTAATCTATGTTCGTTACCAGCGCTGGCAATCGATGCTCTTAATAAATCAGCATGATCATGAACAGCTTTGATAACGTTTACGAAAAATGTTAAAAACTGTAAATTGGTTTCAGGATTATTTGTTGGAGAAAGTAAGTTAACACCTGTGTTTGTAATTAAACTCCAGTTATTGTGTTTGCCACTTCCGTTGATTCCTGAAAAAGGTTTTTCATGAAACAAAACTTTGAATCCGTGTTTGCAAGCAACTTTATCCATAATATCCATCAACAATTGGTTGTGGTCGATGGCTAAGTTAACTTCTTCAAAATTAGGAGCACATTCGTATTGAGAAGGCGCAACTTCATTGTGACGGGTTTTCAAAGGAATACCTAATTTATAGGCTTCTGTTTCAAAATCAACCATAAAGTCGTAAACTCGTGGCGGAATTGAACCGAAATAGTGGTCTTCCAATTGTTGTCCTTTTTCAGGAGAATGCCCAATAACGGTTCTACCTGAAAGCATAATATCGGGACGAGCAAACCACATAGCTTCATCGATTAGGAAATATTCCTGTTCGATACCTAAAGAAGCTTGAGCTTTGGTGATGTTTTTATCAAAGTAAGTTGAACAAATTTCAACAACTTGGTTTTCAACTGCGTGTAAAGCTTTTAATAAAGGAGCTTTAAAATCCAAAGCTTCACCGGTGTATGAAACGAAAATAGTTGGAATACAAAGAGTTTTACCACCTGTATTTTCCATAATGAAAGCAGGAGAAGAAGGGTCCCAAGCAGTGTAACCACGCGCTTCGAAAGTATTTCTGATACCACCATTCGGAAAACTTGAAGCATCCGGCTCTTGTTGTACCAATGCACTTCCTGTGAATTTTTCAATTGAACGACCATCTTCAAGCGGGTCGAAAAACGAATCATGTTTTTCGGCAGTAGCGCCTGTTAGTGGTTGAAACCAATGTGTATAGTGGGAAGCACCTAAACTTAAAGCCCAGTTTTTCATTCCGGAAGAAACCTGATTTGCCATTGCACGGTCGATTTTTTGACCTTTTTTAATTGCATCAGTTACAGCCTCATAAGCCTCTTTTGAAAGATGTTCTTTCATGGCATGGTCTGTAAAAACATTCTTGGAATAAAACTCTGAAACCCTTTCAGCGGGTTTGTTAATAGCAACTGTACTTCTACTTTGTACAATTTCTAAGGCTTTGGATCTAAGTGTTAACATCGTGTATGGAAGTGAAATTTATGCCGCCGAAGATACATTCACAATTACCTTATCACCAAGAAAAGTATGAACAAATTTTTCACGAATGATTATGTGGCTCAATAATTAAGGTAGCTGGTTTGCGAAATTTCGCTGGAATTAATCCGAGAATGTGTATTGTAATTCGGGCTCCCGATGTTTCTTTTTACTTTTAATTGAATTTCAATTTTTTTTCAAGTGGATTATAATTTTACAAATTTTCCTCTCAGGTTAAATTATGGAAATGTTAAAATCTAATTTCACTTCTAACAAAAAAACAACTACTGCTTTTTGAGAAACAGTAGTTGTTTTTAAAAATCAAATAATAAAAAAGAATCTATTGTTTTACTACTCTAAATAAACCGATTTCACTTTCAACTTTAATTTTTATCAAATAAACCCCGGCACTTTCTTCTTTTAAATCAATATGATTGGTGTGCTGAGGTTTTTCAATCTGTTTAACTTTTCTTCCCAACAAATCAAAAATCTCGATTTCCCATTTTTCAGGATTATTTACTCTGTTTGAAATTTCAAGTTCGAATTTTTCAGAAAATGGATTTGGGTAAACCTGAACCAAATCAGCAAATCCAAACTCCCCTAATCCTGTTAGGGTGAAATTGTAATTATCAGAAACACTTTTACAATTATTGGAATTTTGAACTTCAACAGAATAGTTTCCACTAACACTGGCAGTATAGGTTGGTGTGGTGGCTCCGTTAATAGGACTACCATTCAATAACCATTGATTTCCGGCTGGTGAATTTGAACTCAATATATTGCCATTCTGAGTGATACTTGGTTTTGCGGGAATTTCATTTACAACCATGGTTTGAATTTCAGATTCTGCAAATGGAATTGTTGAGCAATTCATTGAACTTGTCATTTCAAGCGAAATGATATCTAAATTATTGAAATTACTGCTGCTAAATACTTTTGAATTGGTTCCTGAATTTACGCCATTAATTTTCCATTGATAAATCGGATTTGCTCCACCATTAACTGGAATAGCTGTAAATACAACATTGGTTCCTTTACAAATGGTTTTTGATGGAGTTACACCTACAGTTACTGTTGGCGTAACAGATTGATTTACCTGAACACTTACCGGATTAGAAGTTGCACTTGATTTAGTTAAACAATTGGCATTTGATGTCATTTCAACAGTTATTGAATTGTTTTGAGTCAAATTATTGTTTGTATAAATAGCTGAATTACTTCCTACAATAGTACCGTTCAGTTTCCAAACATAACTTGGATTTGTTCCTCCATTACCTGGATTTGCTGTGAAACTTACATCTGTTCCTGAGCAAATATTCTGACTACTTGCATTCACTGCCACAAATGGAGTTAATGTATTTTCAACCTGCATGGTAATTGAATTTGAATTACTTGTAAAGCCAAATGTGCAATTTGAAGTAGAGCGTACCTGACAATAAACCACATCAGATGCAGATACAGAATTTAATATCATAACATTACTATTTACTCCAACTGTATTTCCATTCAGTTTCCATATATAAACAGGATTTGCTCCGGCATTACTTGCTGTTGCTGTAAAGCTTACAGATGAACCTGAACAAACAGGGTTTTGTGAACTTTGAATACTTACATTAGGTTGTGAAATTGAATTCAAACTCATGGTTAGTGTATTTGAATTCACTGTATTTTGACTTGCACAAAGAACATTACTTTGTAATTGACAAGTAACTAAATCATTGTGATTGATATTATTTGTGCTGTAGGTAGATTTATTTGTACCAACAACAACACCATTTATTTTCCAGGTAAATACAGGATTATTTCCTCCATTAGTAATACTTGATGTGAAATGAACACTATCTCCTGAACAAACATTTAGTGTATTGGCTGAAATTTCAATTGTGGGTGTTAAGCTATTGCCAACCGACATTGTAATTCCGTTTGAACTAACACTTCCTGAACTTGCACATGCAGCATTGGAAATCAATTGACAACTTATGATATCTCCATTTGATAAACTTAATGGGTTAAAAGTGCTGCTATTGCTACCCGCATTACCTGAATTTATTTTCCATTGATAAATTGGTGAACTTCCACCATTTAAAGGATTTGCAGTAAAAGTAGCAGTTTGAGAGCCACAGATACTTGTTGTATTCGCAGTAATATTAACGGAAGGAATGACTGGATTTCCAACACCAATGCTAATTCCATTTGACAAGACAGAATTTGAAGATGCACATAATGCCGTTGAAGTTAATAAACAAGTAACAGCATCATTGTTTGATAGACTTGAACTGCTGAATGAACTACTGTTTGTTCCTGCATTCGAACCATTAATTTTCCATTGATAAGAAGGATTAGTCCCTCCGTTTAAAATCAAAGAATTAAAAGTAACATTCGAACCATTACAAACATTTGGAGTATTGGTTGAAATAGTAATTGATGGTGAAACTGTAGAATTTACCTGCATTTGAATAGCATTACTTGAGGCCTGATTACTCAATAAACAAGCCGCATTTGAGCTTAATTCACAAGTGATAACATCATTATTACTTAAACTACTGCTATTATAAGAAGAATTATTAGCACCACTTATAATATTACCATTGTTTTTCCAAACATAAACAGGGTTGGCTCCTCCGTTTGTTATGCTGGATGTAAAACTAACCGGGTTGCCACTACAAACAATATTCGAACTTGTGCTGATTGAAATAGTAGGTGTTAAACTGTTATTTACTGTTATTGTAATGGTATTTGACAGAACAATATTGGCGCTTACACATCCAATACTAGTTTGCAATTCGCAGGTAATGATATCATTGTTATTTAATGTTGTGCTGCTATAAACATTAGAATTGGTTCCGATATTAGTTCCGTTTTTCTTCCATTGGTAAACTGGATTGCTACCACCATTATTTGCAGTTGCAGTAAAGATGATGTTTTGTCCGGAACAGATATTAATTGTACTCGCTACAATGCTGATGCTTGGTGTAACAGGGTTACTTACTGTCAGTGAAATTGAATTGGAATTAGCTGTTAAAGGACTTGCACAATTAGCAGATGAAGTTAAAATACAAGTAATGACATCATTGTTTTGAGGATTACTTAAATTATAAATCGAACTATTTATTCCAACATTAATTCCGTTTTTCTTCCATTGATAGGAAGGATTTGAACCTCCATTTATTGGGCTCGCTGAAAAACTAACTAAAGAGCCGGTACAAACAGAACTGCTAGTTGTAGATATGCTTACAGCAGGAATAACATTGGTTGCTATACTCATATAAATTAAATTAGAACTTATATTGGCAGTTGTTACACAGCTTATATTAGATGTTAGAATACATCTTACAGTATCGTTGTTGGTTATAAAACTCGTGCTAAAGTTTGCTGAATTTGTTCCTACATTATTGCCATTTATTTTCCATTGGTATACTGGATTACTTCCTCCATTTGTTACCACAGAACTAAAACTTACCAAACTGTTTTGGCATATTGTTGAAGATGCAGTTCCTATTGAAATTGAAGGTGTATTGATTGAATTGACCGTAATAACTAGAGTGTTTGAACTTGCTGTATTAGGATTTGCACAGCTACTTGCTGAACTCAAAATACATTTTACAGAATCTCCACTGTTTAAAAGTGATGTATTAAATGTAGCTGAATTGCCTCCAGCATTTAATCCATTTACTTTCCATTGATAACTTGCATTACTTCCTGCGTTGATTGCATTTGCAGTAAATATAACATTTGTTCCGGAGCAGATGGTACTTGCATTTGAACTAATGCTGATACTAGGCGCGGAATTCGGATTTACATTGATGCTAACTCCACTGGAAATAGCAGATGTTGGATTTGCACAACCAATTGAAGAACTTAAGGTTACTGTAACAACATCAGAATTACTCAATGTTGAAGTACTGAAGTTAGGCGAATTACTTCCTACATTACTTCCATTAACTTTCCACTGATAAGCCGGAGAACTTCCTCCATTAACAGGATTTGCTGTAAATGAAACACTCGTTCCTGAACAAATGGTGGTTGCACTTGGAGTAATGCTTACAGAAGGTATGATTGTGGTAGAAACAAGCATTATTATTGAATTTGAGCCAGCAGTTTGGGACGTAACACAACTTAAACTTGAACTTAATTCACAAATAATAACATCATTGTTAACCAATGCACTTGTAATGTAGGTGCTTGAATTTGTTCCAACATTACTTCCATTTTTCTTCCATTGATAAACAGGAGAGCTTCCTCCATTGCTTATACTGGCAGTAAATGTAACTGAAGTGTTTGAACAGATATTATTAGCTGATGAACTTATACTAATGCTTGGTGTAACATTGTTTGAAACTGTCATTAACAATGAGTTTGAACTAACCGTAGCGGGACTGGCACAACTTGCATTTGAGCTAAGATCTAAACTTATTATATCATTATTAACCAAGTTAGAAGCCACATAACTCGATGAATTAGTTCCAATATTGTTTCCGTTTTTCTTCCATTGGTAAACAGGACTACTTCCACCATTTGTAATAGTTGAATTAAAGGTAACAGTACTACCCTGACAAACACTTGTACTCGAAGTGCTGATGGTGGCAGTAGGTGCAAGGTTTGGAAAGATGGTTAAGGTAAGATTATTCGAATTGGCAACCGGATTCTGTAAACACTGCAAAGAAGATGTCATAACAAGTCTGACAACATCATTGTTTGTTAATTGGTTATTGATGTAAACACTACTGTTACTACCCACATTAACATTGTTTAATTTCCATTGGTAGCTTGGATTTGTTCCTCCATTTGTAGGAATAGCTGTAAAGGTTGCAGTTGTTCCTGAGCAGAAAGCAATTCCAGGGTTTGGACTAACAATTACTGAAGCACTGCCTGAGTTTGAAGGGTTAACAGTTATTATAACCGTATCACTTAAAACACAAGTTCCTGTTGAAGAACTTACTATATACTGAGTTGTAGTTGTCGGATTTGCGACCGGATTTGCTATTGAAGGATTTGAAAGTCCTGTGCTTGGTGTCCATGAATAATTACTTCCACCAGTTGTATTTAATTGAACTAAACTTCCTGAACAAATACTAGTATCATTATTACTAACCAATCTTCCTGGATTAATTCTGAATTGTGCATCACTATAATCAAAAACCAAAGGATTTAATCCACTTTGAACTCTAATTAAAACATTGGTTGATGAAATGTTTGGTACAATCCAAGGATAACTTTTATTTGAGCTTAAGTAGTTAGATACAATAGGAACCCAATTTGTTCCATTGTCTGTTGAATAACCTATATTATAATTTCCAATTGGAGTTGTTGATGTTTCATTCCATGTGATATTATAAGTCTGACAAGCACTCAATGTATCACTTCCATTTGGATTCGTAATCGTAATCGGATTTGCAACTGTCGCTATACTAAATGCCAGGTCTGAAACATCTTCTTTACAAGGATTAACATTGTCTTTGATTTTTAAGTAACAATTTGTAGATGGAGTATTTGGTACTGTCCATGTATAGGTGTTAGTTGATGTATTGTAACCAAGAACAATATTGGTAAATGTACCAGTTGGACCAGAAGTTGAATAAGAAATATCATATAAGTTTGAGATTCCATCACTTTGCCATTTAATGGTATAAGTTGAGCCAACTACCAATACTCCACCAAAATTCGGCTGTAAGATGTTTACAGGTTTTCTGATGGTAAAATTCGCATCACTAGTATCTGCTTTTGTTGCATCTGTAGACGGGTAAATTCTCATCAATGCTTGTGATGTAGATGCATTTGGAAGTGTCCAGTTATAGGTATTGATTGTATTGTTATAGGTTTGAGCTGAGAATATGGAGGTCCAACTAGAGCCATTGTTTATTGAATACTCTAAATTAAATGAAGAGAAACTTGGTGCTTTTTCGAATGTAATAGTTGTTTGTGTACACGAGCCTAATTGATTTGCACCATTTGGGGATACTAACCTAACAAATGGTCTGATTGTCATTAATGCATTACTTACATCAGAATAATTTGTATTCGAATTGTTGCTAATTCTAATTAAAGCATTTGCAGAGTTTCTATTTGGAATGGTCCAGTTGTAGCTACCGTTATTACTGATATTGTTGATAATAGTTTCCCAACTTTGTCCTCCATTTAATGAAAATTCAAGATTTACTGTAGGACTAAAAATACTTGCCGTTAACCATGTTATATTTTGTGATGTTCCAGCATACCATGTTTCTCCTCCATTAGGCGATGTAAGTGTTGCAGCCGGAATTTGAATTGTGAATACATCATTACTGATATCAAAAATTGATGGGTTATTTGTATTGCTAATTCTAATTAATGCTTCATTGCTTGATATGAAAGGCACTGTCCAATTGAAAGTTCCAGTATTTGGAGCAGAAGAACTGATGATATTCCAGTTAGAACCATTGTCAGTAGAATATTCAATCAAAACAGAAGAGTAAAGAGAATT
>JBIPMI010000126.1:0-8375 GCA_044369215.1 Bacteroidia bacterium
TCTTACATCAATACCTAATGTATTTAATTGTAATCCTTTTGTGCTTAAACTATTGTAATGTTCATAGAACAATTTCAATCGCGTTCCATTCCATAAATTCAATCCTTTTGGAATAGTATTATCATACACATATTCTACTTTACCTCCAACCCAATTACTAATCTTATCTGGAATTTCAAGTGTTAATGGATTTGTTGCTCTGATGATATCACGGTCTTGTCTAAAAAAAGCATTGATTTTAAAACTACTTGTTGGGTTAAATGGAATTCCTAAAATGTATCTGAATTCATGAGAATAGTTTTTATAACTAAGATTTTCTGAGCTACCACCATTTCTTGTTTGGCGGTAAAGCATAAATTTATGATCGAGCTTCTTTTTTAAAGTTTCAAAACTAAAAAAGTAATCAAACCCTTGTAGGTCAAAAGCCAATCTTAATCCACCAACCATTCTGTAATCTTCAAACAAATCAACCATACCCAGTTTAAACATTCCATTTAAACCCGGATTGAACATTTGTCCGGCTGCATTACTAATTGGTTGATAATAGGTGTTAATGATACTGTTATCGACTTGTGTAATAACTTTATCAGCAAAAAATGTAACATCATAAAAACGAGGAGCATTTACTTTGATGGTTTTAGTTTCCTTCTCAGTTTTTTCTGCTTTTTTTACAATTATATAGGCAGGTCTTTTATAATCAGGAGAAGTAAATTCATTCACAAAAAAGTAAGCGCTTGTGTCTATTGGAATCCTTTCTTCACCATTTTCATTGGTGGTTTCAGCTGCTACTGATGGCGCTATATATTTATATTCTTTTCTTCCTGATACAAATTGTTTATTGGTAACTCCACTTTTTAGTCGGAACATATTAGGATAGGTTTCAATCTTTTTAGAGTCTTCGACTACCTGTTGTGAAACCTGTGAATATTTAATAAAGTATTTGCCATTATATTGAATTAGCTCATACAATTGTTTTGTTTGTCTGGCTACATCATGGTTTAAAATATTTCTGAAATAATTTGAAACAGGGTAATCAAAAACGATGTCCTTATTATGAATAATTGTGTCAATGCCTGAACTCAAACTCAAATCAATATTTTTATCTTTATAAAAGAATTTTTCACCTTTCCATTCAGGTTCTTCCTTGTAAATTAAGGTATCAGGAGTTTTTTGAAGAGAATCAGGATAATTAATTAGTAGTTCTGTATAATCGTATTCTTCCTCCAATCTGGCAGCATATCTGTTAATGATTCCATTGTAATCACTTAAGTAAGAAAAGTATTCTTTATTAAACTGAATTGGTTTTGTTTCATTGATGAAAGGAGTGAAAGTTAATCTTTTTAATTTCGGACTATTTGTTTCTAAATCATACTGAAAGATGTCGAAATTGTTTTCAGCATCCAATTCAGTTTTATTTCCAACACCTAATGAATCTCTTTTTCTATTTGAACTAAACAGAATTTTAGTTGAATACTCTACAAATCGAGGGTCTTTATCATCCCAAAAATCAAAAGTAATTTGTTTTTCTTTTCTTGTTGGGATATCATAAATAAACAAATCACTTTGTCCTTTTCTTATTGCAGATAATACAATTGTTCTGCCATTATCACTAAAATCGAAACCAATAATTTTATCGAATTTTGTAAAGCGGATTGTTTCTTTTTTCTTGTTTACTAAATCAATGATATTCATGTAAACCTGACTTTTTTTCTCGTAAACATAAGCCAGTTTATCACCTCCTGCCTGCCAGGCCAGCATAGGGAAGGAGCGGTCTATTTCTAATTGATGGTACTTTAATCCACCTTTGAATATTTTTTTAGTTTTCCCGGTTTCGGTATTCATCAACCAAACCTTGAATTTACCATTTTTGTTAGTAGTAAAGGCTAAATTGTTTCCTTTAGAGCTAACCCTCATTTCGGATTCTATGTATTGCGCAATTCTTCTTTTTATTTTAAACTCATTATTTGGAAGATTTCTCATTAATTCTTCCTTGGCATATAAATCCTGGTAGTAAATCAATAGTTCTTTTTGGATTTCCTTAAATGGAATATTGGTTACATATAAAAAGGCACTTTCATAATTACGAGTTAGTTTGGTGATATAAACCATATTCGCAATAACTCCCGGTTCATATTTTTCTACAAGGTACTTCCACATGGCATGGCCCGCAAACACCGGGTTTTTTTGTGCAAGTTTGTTGAATCTGCTTTGCTTTTTTGTCAAAACCCAATCTTTCATCCTGTTATCCATTTCTGAATCCCAGGGTTTTGATAAGTAGGAAGTTAGTCCCCTTAAATACCACTCTGGTAAATTCATTAATGTGGCATTTTGAACCCTATCAGGTAAAGAACCACCATATAACATTTCATTTAAAAGCACCAAACTAAGGCCATCCTTAATTTGAGCTTGCAAATGCGCATGATCTCCATTGAAATAAACGTAAACACGGTTATTTACTACATTGGTAAATCCGCCTGTATTTTGAGACATTTCCTCTAAACCAAAATTGCTTTGTTTCAGGTCTGATAAGGTATTGTAGCAGATTATCTCTACTCTACCCGATAATCTATGGTCGATAATTTTTTCCAGATTTTGGAGGTTTTGTTCAGCATAGCGAATTGCAAAATTTGATATTTCTCTACCTCCCGAATAAAAAAATGCATCAAAATTTTCCGACCTCAAAAACGACCATTCAAAACGGGTATGTTGAATACGGTTTTGACCAAACGTAGTGTTGATTCCCTGCGCTAGCGTATCTCCGACACCCAGGCTCAGTATATATAGAATCGCTATGAATTGTAATTTCTTCAAGACTGCTAACTTAGCAAAAAAGACATTTAATAGGAAGTAAATTAATTATGACAATTGGTTTCAAAATTGGTTTTACTTCAACATTGAAATATAAGTAAATTATCGAAATAATAGTTCGGGTTTGTAAAAGCGCTTCTCCACTTTATATTTGTTGCATACCCAAATACTTTTGAAAATATAATTAATTGAAAACCATATGAATTTAAACGGTAAAACTGCTCTTGTTACCGGAGCAACACGCGGAATTGGAAAAGGGATTGCCACAACACTTGCAAAAGCAGGTGCAAATATTGCTTTCACTTTTGTTAGTTCTGTTGAAAAGGCAAAAGCTTTTGAAAATGAATTAGCTGAATTGGGAGTAAAAGCAAAAGGATATCAAAGTAATGCTGCTGATTTTTCTGAAGCAGATAAATTAGTTGATGATGTGGTTAAAGAATTTGGTTCTTTAGATGTTTTGGTAAACAATGCCGGAATTACTCGTGATACTTTGTTGATGCGAATGAGCGAGCAACAATGGGATGAAGTTTTAGATACCAATTTAAAATCAGCCTTTGCCTTAACTAAAGCTGCTATGCGTCCAATGATGAAAGCCAAAGCAGGTTCTATAATAAACATTACTTCAGTAGTGGGAGTTACTGGAAATGCCGGACAAGCTAATTATGCTGCTTCTAAAGCAGGAATGATTGGTTTAACAAAATCGGTTGCCAAAGAATTAGGCTCAAGAAATATTCGTTGTAATGCAATTGCTCCGGGTTTTATTGAAACTGAAATGACAGAAGCTTTATCTCCTGAGGTAAAAGCTGAATGGATTAAAGGCATTCCTTTGAAGCGTGGAGGTTCTCCTGCTGATGTTGCTAATTGTGTTTTGTTTTTAGCTTCAGATGCTTCTGCTTATATTAGTGGTCAAACCATTAATGTTTGTGGTGGTATGGTGATGTAATAAATAAATTTTAATGAGTTTCAGCCTCGCTTACGCATGGTGGCTCATGCCGCTTGCAATTGTACTTTCTGTTTTCTTAAGTTGGTTGTTGTACAAAAACAATCCCTTGCAGTTCGCTAATAAATGGATGAACTATTTATTGCTTTCTGCTAGAGCCCTCTTATTGTTTTTTATCCTTTTCCTTTTACTAGGTCCGCTTTTTTCATGGAAGCAATCCATCACCCATAAACCTTTGCTGTTACTGGCTGTAGATAATAGTAAAAGCATGGTTTTATCGAAGGATTCATCAGAAATTAGAAGCAAGTTGTTTCAAAATCTGATTGATTTTAAGGAAAACCTAAAAGATAAATTTCAGGTAAAAGAAATTCTTTTTGATTCAAAAATTAAAGAAACAGATAGCCTTACCTTTCTGGGAAAAGGCTCACAAATGTCAAGCGTTTTTGAAGAGGCTTCAGAATATTTTGCCAATGAAGCAAATGGTGCTATTGTGCTTATTTCAGATGGAATTGTAAACAAGGGTATCAATCCTATTTATGCCCGTCAAGATCTTAAAATCCCGGTTTTTACTGTTGCTTGTGGTGATACATCTTCTTTTAAAGATTTGTGGATTCATCAGGCACGTTATAATGAAATGGTTTTTGAAGGAAATAAATTCCAATTGGCAGCAAGTATTCAGGCCGAAGATTTAATCGGGAAATCTGTAATTGCTCAGGTTTTGCAAGATGGAAAAGTTGTTTTTCAAAAGAACTATCAAATCAATGAAAAACAAGCCTTAATTCCATTTAGCTGTGAGTTGGAAGCAGGTAAAGAAGGAATTCATCAATATACAATTCAACTCAATAGAATTCAAGGTGAAAGAACTTTTGTAAATAACCAGATTCAGTTTGCTCTTCAGGTGCTAAAAAGCAAACAAAAAATTGTTTTGGTTTACCAAAGTCCACATCCAGACATCAGCGCGATTAAACAAATTTTAGAATCCAATAAAAATCTTCAGATTGAAATTACATCTTTAGCTGAACATAAATTGGAAAGTATAAAACAAGCTGATTTATATATTCTACATCAGGTTCCAGGTATACGCGCAGAGGGTTTAGGATTGATAAAGGATTTAAATGAAGCAGGAATTCCTCAGTTATATATTTTGGGTGCTCAATCCGGAATACTTTACTTGTCACAGGCTGATTTAGGACTTCAGATTGATGGATACAGAACAGGTTTAAACGAGGCTAAGGCATGGAAAAATGACCAGTTTAGTTTGTTTATTGAAGACAAGGAAATGCAGATGATTTCTAAATTTCCTCCTTTAGGTGCGGCTTTTGGAAATTATAGAATTCCGAATGGTGCAGAGGTGCTGCTTTACCAACAAATTGGCTATGTTAAAACAAATTATCCTTTGTGGTTTTTTAATCGTCAGCAATTGGTGAAGCGTGGTTTTATTTGTGGTGAAGGTATTTGGCGTTGGCGTTTAGCTGAGTTTCAGCAAAACAATTCAACAACATTGGTAAATCAATTATTATCTAAAACAGTACAGGTTTTAGCTGGTAAAGATGATAAAAGCAGATTTAAAGTAAAACCTGTAAAAAGAATTTTTGATGAGTCTGAATCAGTTGTGTTTGAAGCATCTTATTTCAACGAAGCATTTGAGCCTGATAATAGCAAAGAATTAAAGCTTGAGTTAAAAAATGCCTCAGGGAAAAAGTATACCTATTCTTTTAGTAAAACAGAGCTTGCCTATCAATTGGATGCAGGTTTGTTTGATGCAGGAAATTATACATACGAAGCAAAATTTGAAGGAACATCAAACGAAGTAAAAAAAGGAAGTTTTACTATTCAATCACTTCAGGTTGAATCATCAAATACCAAAGCAGATTTTGGCTTGCTAAGAAATCTTGCCAATGATAGTAAAGGTGAATTTTTCTATTTAAAAGATTTTAATTCTATCGCCGATAAACTTAATGTTTCTGATTTTGCAAAGCCACTTTTAATTGAACAGGAAAACAACAAGGAATTAATCAGTTTTTACTGGATTTTCTATCTGTTACTGGCGCTGATGAGTTTAGAATGGTTCATTAGAAAGTGGAATGGATTTATATAAAATGGGTCATTGTTTCTCAATCATTTTAAATTGAGTTTCATATAAATTTCTGTAATTACCATTCTGTTCCAATAAACTGTAGTGATTTCCTCTTTCAACTATTTCGCCTTTATCTAAAACAAGTATTTCATCAGCATCCTGAATTGTACTTAATCTGTGTGCAATAATGATACTGGTTCTACCTTGCATCATTACTTTAATTGCACTTTGAATTACTTCTTCTGTTTCATGGTCGATAGATGAAGTAGCTTCATCTAAAACTAAAATGCTTGGATTACTTACCATCGCTCTTACGAACGAAATCAATTGTCTTTGTCCTACAGATAATGTTGCTCCTCTTTCATGAACTTCTTGGTGGTATTGGTTTGGCAGGCGACTGATGAAATCATGAGCACCTAATTTCTTGGCTGTTTCAACGATTATTTCTTCGCCTATTTCAGGTTTGTATAAACGAATATTGTCTAAAATACTGCCACTGAATAAAAATACATCTTGTAAAACAACTGCTATTTGTTTCCTTAAATCTGTATTTGAAACTTGCATGATTGATTCATTTCCAATTAAAATATCACCACTTTTAATAGGATAAAATTTACTCAATAAGTTGATTATAGAACTTTTTCCAGCGCCTGTTGCGCCTACCAAAGCGAGGTTATGCCCTTCTTTTAAATGAAAATTAATTCCTTTTAAAACAGGTTCGTCTTTTTTATATTCAAACCAAACATCTTTAAAAATAACATCACCTTTTAATCTTTCTGTGATTGGTTTTCCTGTTGATTCTTTATCTGAATCATCGTCTAATAGTTTAAAAATTCTTTCACTTGCCACCATACCCATTTGCAGGTTGTTAAATCTATCTGCCAATTGTCTGATGGGTCTGAAGAATAAATTGATGTACATGATAAACGCAACCAGAGTTCCAACAGATGTGCTTTCATCCATAACACCTCTAGCACCATACCATACTATTAATCCAATTGATATAGCTGAAATTACTTCAACAATCGGAAAGAAAACACTGTAATAAAAAACAGATTTTATATTGGCATCTCTATGACTTTTATTGATGCTTTCAAACTTTTTATATTCAGAATCTTCTCTATTAAAAATTTGAACAATTTGCATTCCAGTAATATGTTCCTGAACAAAAGTGTTTAGGCGGGCAACCTGATTTCTTACATCTTCAAAACTTGCTTTTACACTTTCTTTAAAAACATATCCAGCATACATTAAAAATGGTAAAACCGATAAACTCACTAATGATAATTTCCAATCGGTGCTTAACATCAAAATTAAAATAACAATTATTTGAAGCGAATCGCCAATAATATTAATAAGTCCTTCACTAAAAATTTCACTTATTGTTTCTATATCACTAATGCTTCTTGTTACTAGGGTTCCAACTGGAGTTTTATCGAAAAACCTAATTTGAAGTGAATTTAAGTGTTTGTAAACTTTGTTTCTTAAGTCGAAAATAATCTGTTGTGCCAGCTGATTACTCAATAGTGTACTATTAAACTGAATAGCAGTGTGAATTAAGAGTGTACTTAGTATGAGTGCCGACATCATCCACAATCCATTTACATCTGCATTTGCAACTTGATTATCGAGTGTATATTGAATTAAAAATGGCCTTAGCGGACCTAAAATCGCCATGCTGACTGTTAATCCAATTGCCAAAACGAATTTACTTTTATAGGGACCGGCTAATCCGGCGATACGGCTAAATAAGGACCAATTGAAGGCAGAACCCGATTTTAAATCTGTTTTTTTATTCGACATGAGCAGGCAAATGTAGTGGGTTTTTACCGCCTCTTCTCCTCAAAAAATTGTAAATTTCGAAAAGACCTTAACTTAAGTAAATTTCAATCTCCTTATTTCTAATATAATTGAAGGCGATTCCGTAATTTCGTCCAAATTTTTCACAATGAAAGACATTTTTATTATTGATGCTTTACGCAGTCCGGTAGCCAAATTTAATGGTGCTTTAAGTACAGTTCGTCCTGATGATTTGGCCGGAATGGTAATTAAAGCGCTAATAGCCCGAAATCCTTCTATTGATGTAAATGCCATCGAAGATGTGATTTTAGGTGCTGCCAATCAGGCTGGTGAAGACAATAGAAATGTGGCTCGTATGGCTTTGTTGCTTGCAGGTTTACCAAGTTCAATTGGTGGAAATACTGTCAATAGATTATGTGCTTCAGGATTACAAAGTATTATTGACGCAGGTAGAGCAATTCAGGCAGGTGATGGTGATTTATATATCGCAGGTGGAACAGAATCGATGACACGTGCACCATTTGTGATGGCAAAAGCAGAAACCGCTTTCAGTAGAACACCTGAAATTTATGATACTACCATTGGTTGGAGATTCACAAATAAACGATTAGCAGAATTATACCATCCATACAGCATGGGTGAAACTGCAGAAAATGTTGCTCAGCAATGGAATATCAGCAGAGAACAACAAGATGAATTTGCATTTCAATCTCAAAGCAAATACCAGGCAGCGCATGATGCAAATCGTTT
>JBIPMI010000023.1:0-15603 GCA_044369215.1 Bacteroidia bacterium
GAAAATAGCAGGATTTGATGCCGAACTGAAAGATTTTGCCGGAACAAATTATTTTGGAATCAGAGAAAAATTAAAAGGTGAAGAAATTGGGGCTAAACTTGGTGAATATTACGGATTATTAATGGCTGAAATAAAAGCACAAGGTTTACAAATGAACGGCGCTCCTTTCACCATAAATTATTCAGCCAATGGAAATACCTATGATATTGAAGCTGCTATTGGTTTTACTGGACAAGGAAAAGAAAATGGAATAGTTAAAACTGGTAAACTTGATGCCGGAAAAGCATTAACAGTAAAATATTATGGTGATTATATGAATACTGGAAAAGTATATCTTCCAGCTTTCGAATACCTAAGTTCTCAAGGAATGAAAGCAACAGGAGCACCCTTAGAATATTATATTACAGACCCAATGATGGAAAAAGATACCACCAAGTGGTTAACAGAAATTGTCTTCAGAGCCCAATAAAAATAAAAAATTTGAAAAGGCCAACTGAATTCAGTTGGCCTTTTTTGTTAAAAAACTTAATATCGAACATGAAATACGACAGAATTAACTCAGACTTGTTTAAACTCAATAGAAGTTTATTCACTGCTAAATTGAAAAAAAACTCAGTTGCCATATTCTTATCAAACGACGAACATCCATGGAATGGCGATGCTACGCATAATTTTAAGCAAAATTCAGATTTATTCTGGTTAAGTGGAGTTGATCAGGAAGATTGTATTTTAGTTTTATCGCCGGATTGCCCTGTAATTGAAATGCGTGAAGCTCTCTTCATAAAAAGAACAGATGATATGATGGTAATCTGGAACGGACATAAATTAACCCAACAACAAGCCAAAGAAGTGAGTGGAGTTCAACATGTTTATTGGATGGAAGATTATGAAGCAAAAATTCATTCTGTTATAAATTATGCTGCAAACATTTATTTGAATTTAAACGAAAATGACCGAGCAAGCATTAAAACTCCTTATAAAGATTTAAGGTTTGCAAGAGAAATGAAAGACAAATATCCACTTCATGAATTCGAAAGAGCCGCACCAATTTTACAACGATTAAGAAGCATTAAATCACCAATAGAAGTGGATTTAATGAATGTATCAATTGGTATAAGCGAAAAAATGTTTTCTCGCTTATTAAAGTTTGTTAAACCTGGTGTAAAAGAATATGAAGTAGAAGCTGAAATCATTCATGAATATTTAAAAAATCGTGCGAATGGGCATTCCTTCCATCCTATTGTAGCTTCAGGTAAAAACGCATGCATATTACATTATGTAGATAACAATGACACCTGTAATGATGGTGAATTATTGTTGGTTGACAGTGGAGTTGATTATGCAAACTATGCAAGTGATATGACAAGGGTAATTCCTGTAAATGGAAAATTTACAGCTCGTCAGAAGCAAGTTTATAATGCAGTTCTAAGCGTTATGAATGGTGCAAAATCACTTTTAAAACCAGGAGTTCTTTTAATGGAATACCATAAGCAAGTGGGGGAATTAATGGAAAAAGAATTAGTTGATCTTGGATTAATTAGTTTGAATGACATTAAAAATCAGAATCCGGCTTGGCCTGCTTATAAAAAATATTTCATGCATGGAACCAGTCACTTTTTAGGTATTGATGTTCATGATGTTGGAATGAGATATGAGCCAATGCAAGCAGGCATGACTTTTAGCTGTGAACCGGGTATTTATATTCAGGAAGAAGGTATTGGAATCAGACTTGAAAATGAGGTATTAATTACTGCCGATGGATGTAAGGATTTAATGGCACATATTCCAATAGAAGCAGACCATATTGAAAGTCTGATGAATTCATAAAATGAGAAAAGAAATTAATTGTTTTCTTTTTGATATGGATGGCTTATTAGTTGATTCAGAGCCACTATGGAAAAGAGCAGAAAAACTCGTTTTTGGACAATTGGGTTTAAATCTTGATGATGATTTGTTACGACAGGTGATGGGATTTCGATTACCTGAAGTAATTGAACATTGGTATCGTTATCAAAATTGGCCGAATCCTGATTTTCAAAAAACCGAACGAGAGATTATTGATACGATGAAACTGCTCATAGAAAATGAGGCAGTTGCTATGAAAGGTGTATCTGAAGTATTGGAATTCCTAAAAAGCAAGGGTAATAAAATTGCCCTTGCTTCTTCTTCTTCAATGGAATTAATTGAAACCGTTGTTAAAAAACTAAATTTATCAACCTATTTTGATCAATTACATTCAGCAGAAAAAGAAAAGTTCGGCAAACCACATCCCGGAATTTTCATTACGGCCGCCGAATCAATGAAGGCAAAAGCACATGAATGTTTGGTTTTTGAAGATTCAAAAAATGGAGTAATTGCAGCAAAAGCGGCAAGAATGGCTTGTATTGCAGTTCCAGAAACTCTTCATTTTAACGAAAACTGGTGGAGTATTGCTGATGCTAAAATTTCAAGTTTAGATGAGTACCTTGCAATAGAAATGAACATCTTGCAGTAATATATGGACAGTTATTTCCTAGAGGTAAATTATGATGGCATTGTTGAAAATGCATATTCTTCTTTCACAGAATTGGAGGATATCGAAATAATTGCGGGAAAATCTGTTGACGAACAACAAATTCCTTTTGTAATCAAGCAAGTTATCAATGAATTCATTCATGGAAATCAGAAATATAAAATTGTAAAAAATCTCCCGGTTTCTGGAAACTTTTTTGATTTAAAGCTTATTGATAAAAACAAAAATTTTGTTTGTATTTTAAACCACGTAACAAGTGATGTAAATATTAAAACGGAGCTTGAAACCAATAAAAATGCTTTTAGAGTTTTAGTTGATAGCACCTTTGATATTATTTGGTCGTTTAACCTGGAATTTAAATTAACTGCCGGAAACAAAGCCTTCTTCGATCTTAGAAAACGTGTATACAATAGTAATATCGCTATTGGTGACAATATTTTTAAAGACGTAAAAGAAGAAGCAAAATTAAAATGGCTACCCATTTACCAAAAAGTTTTAGATGAGGCTATGCCTTTTAAACTCGAGGAAAAAAGATGGCTTGGAGAAGAAGAAACTTATGTGTTCATTTCTTTAAATCCAATAAAAGATGAAAAGGGGAAAGTAATTGGTTGTATGGGCATTACCCATGATATCACCCCAATAAAAAAACAAGAAGAATTCTTAAGAGACCACAATACTACCTTGCAAAAAATTGCTGAGAAATTAAGTCATGATTTCTCTGAGCCAATTTTAAAAATTAACTCAATGCTTGATGGATCAAATTTAATTGGTTTAAGTGAGGAACAAACCAAGGGCTTTTACGCACTTAAGGAGCTAACCAAACAACTTGAAGCAAGGTTAGAAGAGTTAAAAAACGATTTAGTAAATTTAATTTAGGGCACGCTGAAAAAGACAGAAACAGGTCAGATTTTAGACGCTGCTAAATTAGATGTATGTTTATTACTTCAATTTGGCAGCAACGACAAAGATGGCCTTGTTTCTGTCTTTATTTAATATGAAAACTAATTTTACTTGATGCTAGGATTTTTAAGCAATTGTTCTTAAAACCTTGCATTTAAAATATCAAAACACAGTTTAATTGATTGATTATAAGTCCTAATATAGATTTTCAGCAGGCCCTAATCTAGCGTCTTTTATTGATGAGTTTGTACAACTCATCAAGCTTAGGAGTAAGTACAATTTCTGTACGTCTGTTTTTTGCTCTACCTTCAACTGTTTCATTGTTTGCTCGTGGTTGAAACTCACTTCTACCTGCAGCTGTTAAACGTTTTGGGTCAACATGGTGTGCATCTATCAATAAACGTACAATATTATTTGCTCTCGCAGTACTTAAATCCCAGTTATCAGAGAATGTAGCCGTTTTTATTGGCTTATCGTCGGTATGACCTTCAATTAAAATATCAATATCCGCATTTTTATTCAGTACATCAGAAAGTTTTTTAATTGCATCCATACCTTTTTCTTCGACATCTGCGCTACCCGATTTAAACAACAATTTATCACTTAATGAAACGTAAACTTTTCCATTTTTCATTTCCACTGTCAACTCATCAGAATTAAAGCTTAAAAGTGCCTTTTTAACTATATCGTTCAAAGCATTGGTAATTGAATCCTGACGACGAATAATAGCTTCCAGTTCTGTTAATTTCTTTTCTCTTGCCAGCAATTGATCACCCTTTTCTTTCAAAGCAAGGTTTAATTGTTCAGTTTTACTTAAACTCGATTTAATCAAATCAGTATATCTATCATTCATTTCTGAATAATCAGATTGAAGTTTATTATGCTTCTCTGTTAAAGATTGAAACCTGCTTTGCAAATCACGGTGAAGTGAATCAAGCAATCTATATTGAATTCCTCTTTCGGCTGTGTCTTTATTAAACGTTATAACTAACCTATGTAAAGAGTCTCTTTGATAAGTTGCCAATTCGAGTTTTTTCGACATGAAAAAATTATGCGACTTCTGACTCAAACCTTTTGGATCTTTAATTTTACCTTTTGGCTCCAAGTCTTGTGCAGTAGATTGAAGACCAAGCATTAAAATTCCTGCAAATAGCAGTGAAAATATAGATTTACGCATATTGCGAAGTTGGAATGCTAAAGTTATACAAACAAGAGTTAGCTACTGAAGTTATCAATAGAAAATGTGTACTGCCTACAAAAAAAAACAAGGGTGAAACAAACCTAAGTTCATTTCACCCTTGTCAATTATTAAAAAAGAAAATTACTTCTTGTTCTTTCTATCGAAATCGATAACGATTGGAGTTGCAATACCAATTGAAGAGTAAGTACCAAAAATAATACCTACCAACATAGCAAAGTTAAATCCTCTGATTACATCACCACCAAAAATAAACAACACCAATGTTACCATAAATACAGTTAATGAGGTAATGATAGTACGGTTTAATGTGTTGTTTAATGCATCATTAATAACCTTTTGTTTATTGGTTTCATGGTGATGTGTTCCTAAGAATTCACGAATCCTATCGAATACAACCACGGTATCATTGATTGAGAAACCGATGATGGTTAATACTGCAGCAATGAAGGTTTGGTCTACTTCCATTGGGAAAGGTAAAATACCGTCAAAAATTGAGTAGAAACCTAACATCATCAATACGTCGTGCGCCAATGCAATTGTAGCACCTAAAGCATATTGCCATTTTTGGAAACGAATTAATACATACAAACCAATTCCTAATAAAGCAAGGATTGCAGCCCAAATTGAGGCTACTTTGATATCGTTTGCAATAGTAGGTCCCACTTTTGATGAACTTAATATTTTAGCTGTTGGATCAATTGTTTGCAATCCATCATTTAATTTTCCTTCTACAATCTCTGAAACATTTGCGTTTTGATCATCAATCATGAAAGTGGTGGTAATTTTATATTTACCTTCAGTTCCAAAAGTTTTTACTTCAGGAGCAGAACCAAATGGAGTTTCCAAAGCAGTTCTAATGTCTGTTGAGCTAACAGGTTTACTGAATTCAACAACATATGTCCAACCACCTTTAAAATCTACACCTAATGTAAATCCTTTAGTGAAAATTGAAATCAAACCTATTAAGATGATAATTCCTGAGAATGCATAAAATTTGAAACGATTTTTTACGAAATCAAAATTTAAGTTTTGGAAAGCTGATTTAGAGAATTCACGTGAATACTTAATAATCGTTCCTCTATCCAATTGCCATTCAGTGATAACACGGGTTAATAATACAGCTGTAAACATTGAAGAAAGAATACCAATAATTAAAGTAATAGCGAAACCTTGAACCGGACCTGTTCCAAATGAATAAAGCACGATACCAGCCAATAAAGTTGTTAAGTTTGAGTCGATAATTGATGAAGCGGCATGTTGGTAACCATCAGTAATGGCATTTTTTAAACTTCTTGCGCTTAATAACTCATCTTTTACTCTTTCATTAATCAGTACGTTCGCATCAACCGCCATACCAATTGTTAATACGATACCTGCAATACCTGGTAATGTTAATGCTGCACCTAAAGATGCAAGAACACCTATAATAAAGAATACGTTAATTAATACTGCAAAGTTAGCTACATAACCAGAGTTGTTATAATAAACAACCATGAATACAAGGATAACAATTGTAGCAATAACCATTGACCATAGTCCTGAGCTAATTGCTTCAGCACCTAAAGAAGGACCTACAACAGCTTCTTCAACAATTCTTGTTGGAGCTGGTAATTTTCCACTCTTTAAAATATTTGCTAAGTCACCAGCTTCTTCCATAGTGAAGCTTCCAGTAATTGAAGAACGACCATTAGGAATTTCACCTTGAACGTTTGGTGAAGAGTAAACCACATCATCCAAAACTATTGCAATTGAATGGTTAATATTATTTTTAGTAAGGTTTTTCCAAATTCTGGCACCTTCACTATTCATGTTCATTGTTACTTCAACATCACCTGTTGGGTTTACGTCTTTACGGGCGTCAATTACTTTATCACCAGTTAAAGAAGCAGAACCATCACGGTCTGTTTTTAAAGCATGCATGATTACACCTTCTTGATTTTCACCAAAACCTTTGTACTCCCATGCAAATTTGATATTAGAAGGCAAAGCCAATCTCACTTCCGGACGAGCTAATAAAGCATTAATTTTAGCAGTATCTCTGATTGCAGCAGTACCACAACTTGAACCTTTAGTTGATAACATACCTTTGTCATCAGCAAAAGGACGTAAGTAAGCGAACAAAGGATTTTCCTTTGCAAACTCTTCAAATGATTTTTGATCAGCAGCAGCTGTATCTTTTTTGCTTGTATCAGCTGCAGCAGTTGTAGGTTTTGAAGCTGAACCTAAACTTGCTAAAGCACTTTTAGTTGTATCAGCAGCAGCAGTAGCACTAGTATCAGTTCCAACTGGAGCTGATTTTTCTGCTACTAAAGATTTTTTCAAAATATCGTTTGCCTGACTTAAATATTTAAAAGCTTCAGGATTATCGAAAGTTTGGAAAAATTCCAATTTAGCTGAACCTTGTAAGTATTTACGAACCCTTGCAGGATTATCAACACCCGGTAATTCAACTAAAATTCTTCCACTACCTTCTAATTTTTGAATATTAGGTTGAGTCACACCGAATTTATCGATACGAGCACGTAAGATTTGGAAAGAACGATCGATTGCCTGGTTTGCTTCATCATGGATATAAGCCAAAACTTCCTGGTTAGTTGAAGAAAGTTTGATTCTATCACGGTTACTAGGATTTGCAAAAATTGCAGAAAGTTTTGCATTTGGAGCTATTTCGTTGTAAGCCTCACCAAATAACGTAACATAATCTTTCTGACTTGTTTTCAAAGCCTCACGAGCTTGTTCAATTGCTTTATTAAAGTTAGGGTCAGCATTGTTATTTGCTAAACCACGAACTAAATCAGCCAAAGAAACCTCAAGGGTAACGTTCATACCTCCTTGCAAGTCGAGACCTAAATTTAACTCACGCTCTTTACATTGTAAATAGGTGAACTTTTTGATACCGAGGAAATTGTACACCGGTAAACGCGAAACTGAATCGAGGTAATTACGCTCTAATTCTACATTGCCATTGGCATATGCCTCGGCATCCTTCTCTACTAAGTAAGTTTTCGCAGTAAATGATAACTGGAAAATACTTACCAACACTAAGGCAATCGCAAAAAACTTAACTGCTCCTTTACTTTTCATTGTTGCTATCTATTCTATATAATATATCTATTCTTCTAAGGCTGGCAAATATAAGGGAGGGCATTAGTAAAAGCAAAAAAGGTTTAAAATTTTGAAAATCATTATTTTAAGCGGGTTTTGGTCATTTTTTTGGATTTCTGAGCTCTTTAATATACAATCTGTGGGAAAGTGAAAGCCCATGATTTCACTACTTGGCTTAGTTTCGTTTGTACAAAATTTTCTGTAAAATCACATGGAACAACAAGCTGGTTTAAATTTATTCGAATTAATTATCAAAGGTGGTGTCATCATGATTCCAATTGGGTTTCTTTCACTTTTGAGCATTTATTTTATTATTGAAAGATGGGTATATATTAACCAGGCATTCAAAATTGAAGCAAATTTCATAGCAAATTTGAATGATTTATTAGGAAAAGGTGATATAAAAGCAGCAAAAGCCTATTGCCAAAGATTAAATACTCCCATCTCCAGAGTTATTGAAAAAGGAGTTAACCGCATTGGTAAACCAATTAAGGATATAGAAAGTGCAATGGAAAGTGCAGCAGGTATTGAATCAGATAAATTAGAGAAAAATTTAGGATTCTTAGGATTAACTGCCGGTATTGCTCCAATGTTAGGTTTTATTGGTACCATTTCAGGTATTATCAAAATTTTCTATAATATTTCTGTCAGTGATAATATCAGCATTGGAATTATTGCAGGTGGTTTGTATGAAAAAATGATTACGTCAGGTGCCGGTTTAATTGTTGGTGTATTAGCGTATGCAGGTTACCATATATTAAATAACAGAATTGACAGGTTCAACCACAAACTGCAAATAAATGCTATTGAGTTTATTGATATTTTAGAAAGCTAAACCTATCTGAAAATTAAAATATGAATTTCAGAAGAAAAAAGAAATTTGAAGCAGAGGTATCAACTTCCTCATTAAACGACATCATGTTCTTCCTGCTGTTGTTTTTCCTGATTATTTCAACAGTTGCTAATCCCAGTGTAATTAAGGTTTTATTACCTAAAGCAAATAATAACCAAACTTTAAATAAAAAGCAGGTTACACTTACAATAAATAAGAGTAAGGAATATTACTTGAATGATAAATTAATTGTTCCCGCTGATTTAGAAAGCAGAATTCAACAAGAAACAGCTGGTGTTCCTGACCCTACAATTGTGTTACGTATGGATGCTGAACTAACCATTCAGGATTTGGTTGATATTCTTGCAACCGGAACAAAACTAAAAGTGAGAGTTGTTATGGCTACACAAGCCATGAATTAAAATGTCTCTTAAAATTGTGGCCGTCAAAAATTAGCCTTAGTTCTATATCAAATCCTAATCTTTAACAATAATTTATTAATAAGGTCGAACTGTATCTGCTTCCTGCAGGTGTTTCCTCAGGTGGTCAGAAAGTACACCCAGGCTATGTCCGAAATGTACATTGTTATTGATAATTAAATCTGCTTGTGCCATAAATGGAAGAAGAAACTGTCGGTAAGACGGCAAAACGTGGTGTTTCCATTGGTACAAAACAAAATCTTCTTCAATATTTCTTTCAGCAACATCACGCACCAGTCTTCTATTTAATGCTATTTCTTCATCAGCATTAATAAAGATTTTCAGGTGAAACTGTTCGAAAATCTCTGGTTCGTAAAAAATAAATAAACCTTCACATATAATAATAGGTGCAGGATTAAATTCAAGTATTTTACCTTTTTTATCATAATGCTGAAAAAGATATTCTTCTCTTTCAACCTTTTCACCTCTGCCTAATTTAGCAATATCAACAGCAAACTGATGTAAATCTACACATTCAGGTAAATCAAAATTGATATGACCATTTTCATCACGCTTGTGTTCAAAAGCAGTTTTGTAATAATTATCTTGTGAGATAATACAAACCTCTGATTCTGAAAATATTGACCTCAAAGAATTTAAGAAATGAGTTTTACCACTGGCACTTCCACCGGTAATTCCTATTAAATATGGTCGTCTGCTTGAACTCATTACGAAAAAATGTATTTCTGCAAAAGAAAGAAAATTTCACTCAAATTTCCCTTTCTATTCTAAAAGCCGATAAAATCTTCCCGAAAATTATTTCTCAAATACAATTTTGACCATTCGTATAATTTAAAAAAACTGACGAAAAATTAACATCTTCATAATCAAGCAGTTCAGAAACTTAAGAAACTTTCACAACATTTAGAGTTTCCAATGCGACAAAAGTTTTATCTTTGCCCCCGAAATGACAAACGTAGACGAAAATAAGAATAAGGTATTGTTAGGTGCTAGTAACTTATTCCTCAAATTTGGCTTCAAAAGCATTACAATGGATGATATTGCCCGCGAGCTGGGAATTTCAAAGAAAACTCTTTATCAGCACTTTGCCGACAAAAACGAACTGGTAGACCAGGCAATTGAGGCTCACTTAAGTGAAGAAAAGGAAGCTTGTACCAATTTAAGTCGGGAGCATGAAAATCCAATTGATTTAATGCTGAGTATATCAGAAACATTAAGCGATAAGAAAAAGCAAATCAACCAAAGTATCATTTTCGACCTGAAAAAATATTTTAAACCATGCTGGGATAAATTAAACCGATTTAGGGTTGAATTTATTTACAATGAAATCCTAAAAAATATCAAAAGTGGGAAATCATCAGGTTGGTACAGAGAAGATGTAAATGAAGACTTGGTTGCAAAATTTTACATTCATCTGGTAGATTTATTAATCAATCCGGATAATAACATTGAAGAAAAATACAATTTAAAGGAACTACAATCAGAAATGTTGAAATACCATTTAAGAGGAATTTGTACGGAGAAAGGACTTAAGTATTTAAACAATCACACAATTAAAACAGATAAATAACCTTATATGAAAGTCAAATTAGCCATCACAATGTTTGCGCTTGTATTTAGTATTGTAGCTAAATCACAAGATTCGAACATTAAAAAGATGAACTTAAATGAGGCATTGGAATTTGCGAAAACCAATAACGCCACATTAAAAAACTCAAAACTAGACGAACTATTAGCAAAAAAAAGAGTGAAGGAAATAGTTGCAGCAGGTTTACCTCAAGTAAATGGTAAAGCTGAATTCATGCATTACTTCACTATTCCAACTACCGCCCTACCCGATTTTATTAGTCCGGTAGTTTACGGAAACTTATTGGGATATGGTTTAATTCCAGCAACATCACCAGCTCCGGCAGCTGGAATTGTTCCGGCACAATTTGGTATAAAAAACAACTTTACAGTTAGTGCCAGCGCATCTCAACTATTGTTTGATGGATCTTATTTAATGGGATTAAAAGCTTCAAACCAATATGTGAATCTTGCAAAACTGGGAACTCATCAATCTGAAATTGAATTAGAAGTAAATGTAAAGAAAGCCTATTACCAGGTTTTATTGATTGATGTTACCATGGATATTTTAAATAGTAATATTAAATACCTGGAAAAAACCACTTATGATTTAACTGAAACTGCAAAAGCCGGATTAATGGAAAAGATGGATGCAGACAGAGTTAGATTACAATTATCAAACTTAAATTTACAAAGAGACAGATTAATTGATGGTAAAATAATTGCTTATACAGCATTAAAACTGCAATTAGGTGCAAATATTAGCGACAGCATTGTATTAACTGATAAAATCAATACGATTCAAGCTTCAAATGAAAACTTAGGAATGGATTTGGCAGCAGGGGATTATTCAAAAAGAATCGATGCACAAATTCTTGAGCAACAAAGAAAATTAAACAATATCGACAAACAAAGATGGCAGTACTCATATCTTCCATCGATTGCAGCATTTGGCCAGGTGCAAAAAAATACTTTTGCTTCTGAAATTGGCGATGTTGGAAAAACCTGGTACAATGGCGCTCTTGCAGGCCTAACTTTACAGATGCCAATTTTTGATGGTTTAATGAAACAGTCAAAAATTCAACAAGCTAAAATCAATGATAAAAAAATTGAGAATGGAAAGAGTATTTTAATTCAGGCAATTGAACTTGAAAGAATCAGTGCGAAAGCAAAATATTTAAGAGCTCGTCAACAATTAAAAATCCAAAAAGAAAATGTTGATTTAGCTAAAGACATTTTAGAAAAATCGAATTTAAAATTAAAAGAAGGAGTTGGTTCAAGCTTAGAATTAACTAGTGCACAAAACGATTATTTAAATGCTGAGTCAAATTACCTATCAACACTTTACGACATATTAGTTGCAGAAGCAGAACTTAAAAAAGCTATTGGATATTAAAATATTAAATAAACCATATATGAAAAACTATATTATCATCACACTAAGCAGCTTAATTCTTTTGGGAATGGTAGCTTGTAGAGGAGAAAATGGCATTACTGCCAAAAAAGCGGAGCTAGAATCGTTGAAGCGAGAAATGGCTGAAATCTCTTCTAAAATTAAAACACTTGAAGAAGAAATCGCACTATCGGGTGATTCAAGTAAAGCGAATGAAAAAAGTAAAATTGTTGGAGTTAGCGCTGTAAAATTCGAAAGCTTCAACAAATACATTGATGTTCAAGGTTATGTTGATGGAGATGAAAATGTAACTCTATCAGCTAAAGTACCTTCAACAGTAACAAAAGTATTAGTTAATGCCGGAGACAGAGTTAAAGTTGGTCAGGTATTAGCTACTCTTGATGGAGATATTGTTAAAACCCAATTAAAAGATTTAGAAACGAATTTGAAGTTTGTTACTGAATTATACAATAAACAAAAAGCACTTTGGGATAAAGGTGTTGGTAGTGAAGTGCAATTCTTATCAGCTAAAAACAACAAAGAATCTCTTGAGCAAAAATTAGCTACTCTAAAAGAAAACTTAGACATGTACCTAATTAAATCGCCAATAAACGGAACCATTGATGAGGTAATGTTAAAAGTGGGACAAGCTTCTGTTCCAGGATATCCTGCATTCAGAGTTGTAAACTTCAGCAAGTTAAAAGTAAAAGCAGATTTAGCAGAAACTTATGCAGCTGAAGTAAAAAGCGGTAATGACGTAATTCTTCAATTTCCTGATATCAAAAAAGAACTAAAATCTACTTTAAGATATAGCGGAAGATCAATCAATTTATTAAATAGAACATTCGGAATTGAAGCTGATTTACCTTCAAGCGAAGATTTTATTCCAAACATGGTTGCTGTTGTAAAAGTTGTTTCTTACCACAAAGAAAAAGCGATTGTAGTTCCAATTAATCTGGTACAGGATTCAGAAGGTAAAAAAGTAATTTTTATTGCTGATGCAATAAGCAAAAAAGCGATGAAAAAAGAAGTAACAGTAGGAAACATCTATAATGGAAAAGCCGAAATTACATCTGGTTTAAATGAAGGTGACCAAATAATTATTGCCGGTTACCAAGACTTAAACGATCAAGAAAGTATCAAATACTAAACTCTATTAACAGAATAGAATATGTTAGATAAAATAAAAGAATTTAAACCATCCAGTTGGTCTATAGATAACAAAACAAGTATCTATATCATGACCATCATTATTACGCTGGCAGGTTTGTTTAGCTATAATTCATTACCAAAGGAACAATTTCCTGAAGTAGTGTTTCCTCAAATATTAGTTACAACAATATATCCGGGAACTTCACCAGCTGATATGGAAAATCTTGTTTCTAAAAATATTGAGAAACAAGTTAAATCTATATCAGGCGTAAAAAAAGTAACCAGTTCATCATTGCAGGATTTCTCAATGGTAAACGTTGAGTTCAATACAGATGTTGATGTACCAGTTGCAAAACAGAAAGTAAAAGACGCGGTTGATAAAGCGAAAAACGATTTGCCAAATGACTTACCGGATGATCCTCAAGTTATTGATATCGACGTATCTCAGCTTCCAATCATGAACGTGCATTTATCAGGAGATTATAGTCTTGATAAATTGAAAAAATACGCTGAAGATTTACAAGACAGAATTGAAGGTTTAAAGGAAATTACCCGTGTAGATATTGTTGGTGCCTTAGACCGCGAGATTAAAATTGATGTTGATATGTACAAAATGCAATCAGCAGGTGTAAGTTTTAGAGATATTGAATCAGCTGTTGCATACGAAAATCTTACCATCTCAGGTGGCCAAATGAGAATGGAAGGTGTTAAAAGATCGATTAATGTTGTTGGTCAGTTTATCGACCCAAATAAAATTGGAGATATTGTTGTTAGAGCAGGTTCAGGAGCAACAGTTTACTTAAAAGACATCGCTACAATTACTGATGGATTTAAAGAACAAGAGAGTTTTGCTCGTTTAGATAACAAAAATGTAATTACATTAAATGTTATCAAAAGAAGTGGTGAAAACTTAATTGATGCCAGTGATAAAATCAAAAAAATAACAGAGGATATGAAGGCAACTTCACTCCCTGAAAACTTAACTGTGACTATCACAGGAGACCAGTCTTCAAATACCAGAGTAACCCTACATGATTTGATCAATACCATCATCATCGGATTTATCTTGGTAACTGTAATTCTGATGTTTTTCATGGGAACAACCAATGCAATTTTCGTTGGACTATCAGTACCATTATCGATGGCAGTTGCATTCATTATCATGCCAACATTTGGTTTTACTTTAAACATGATTGTATTGTTCTCATTCTTATTAGCACTTGGTATTGTAGTGGATGATGCAATTGTGGTAATTGAGAATACACACAGGATATTTGAAAACGGAAAAGTTCCGATTAAAAAAGCAGCCAAATTAGCTGCAGGTGAAGTATTCTTACCTGTATTCTCAGGAACACTTACAACTTTGGCACCATTTATTCCATTGGCTTTCTGGCAAGGTGTAATTGGTAAATTCATGTTCTTCTTACCAATAACATTAATTATTACATTGAGTGCATCACTTGTTGTTGCATATATCATGAATCCGGTTTTCGCTGTTGATTTTATGAAAACACATGAAGAAGAAAAAGCAGCAAGACAAAACAAAAAAGGATACAAAATAACTGCAACCATTTTTGGAGCATTGGCATTGATATTCTACATTTCAGGTAATCATGGAATGGGTAATTTTTTAGTTCTATTATTCGGACTTTATTCATTAAACAGATTTATTTTGTATAAGTGGATAGAAAATTGGCAAAATAATACCTGGCCAAGAGTGCAAGAAGCTTACAAAAGTAGAATTACATGGTTTCTTGCTGGAAGCAGACCAATCTGGACAATGGTAGGTATTGTAGTTCTATTCTTTGCATCTATTATAATTACTGGAATTGCTAAACCGGGTGTTGTATTCTTTCCAAAAAGTGATCCTAACTTTATTTATACTTATTTAAGATTACCGATAGGAACAGATCAAACTTATACTGATTCAATTACAAAAATTATTGAAAAAAGAATTTATAAAGTCATTGGAGATTCAAATGAAATCGTTGAATCTGTAATCTCAAATGTTTCGGTTGGAGCAGGTGATGAAGGAAACTTCGAAGCATCATTTTCAGCACAACCACATTTAGGAAAAGTATCGGTTGCATTTGTTGAATTCTCAAAGAGAAATGGCAAGTCAACTGTAGTTTATTTGGATAAAATAAGAGAAGCTGTTAAAGGTATCCCTGGAGCAGAAATCTCTGTTGACCAGGAGCAAGGCGGACCTCCAACAGGTAAACCGGTAAACATTGAAATTTCAGGTGATGATTTCAAAGAATTATCAGTAGTTTCTAAAAACATGAAACGTTATTTAGATTCACTTTCGATACCGGGTGTTGAAGAGTTGAAGTCGGATTTACAATCGAACAAACCGGAAATTGAAGTAGTTATAGACAGAGAAAGAGCAAACAGAGAAGGAATTTCAACAGGTCAAATTGGAATGGAATTAAGAACAGCCATTTTTGGTAAAGAAATCTCAAAATTCAAAGATGCCAATGATGAGTATCCAATTAATTTAAG
>JBIPMI010000076.1:0-10455 GCA_044369215.1 Bacteroidia bacterium
ATATTCATTTGATCAAAGAAACAATATTAATGAAATCATGAATCTGAAAATTGCTTTCCGTGATATGAATATGGGCGGAATGATGAGAAGTATACCACTATCATCAGTTGCAACCATTAAGTATGTAAACAATTACGGCGGTATTAAAAGAAAAAATCAGAAACGTGTTGTTACCATCTCTTCAAACGTACTTTCAGGTTTCACACCAAATGAAGTTGTTGCAAGTGTAACAAAAGCAGTTGAAAGATATAAATTACCTACAAATGTGAAAGTTGATATGACAGGTGAACAAGAAGAACAAGCTGAAACAGGAGCTTTCCTTGGAGGTGCATTAATGATTTCATTAGGATTGATCTTTCTAATTTTAGTAACTCAGTTTAACTCGATTTCAAAACCAATCATTATTTTATCTGAAATCATCTTCAGTATTATTGGAGTTCTTTTAGGATTTTCATTTACAGGAATGGATATTTCAATCATCATGACAGGTGTAGGAATTATTGCATTGGCAGGAATCGTAGTACGAAATGGTATCCTCTTAGTTGAATTTACGGAAATCTTACATAGCCATGGAATGGAGTATAAAGAGGCAATTATTGAAGCTGGAAAAACCAGGATGACACCAGTTATTTTAACAGCTTCTGCTACCATGTTAGGCCTGATTCCCTTGGCAGTAGGTTTAAATATCGACTTCGTAACTTTGTTTACAGAGCTAAACCCACACATCTTTTTTGGAGGTGATTCGGTAGCGTTTTGGGGACCTTTGAGCTGGACAATGATATTTGGTTTATCATTTGCAACATTTTTGACCTTGATATTAGTTCCGGTTATGTTACTTTTGACACACAGAATTAAAGAAAGATTCGGACTGATTAAAACAAAACATTAATTCAGTCGTTCATAAGATAGTTGCATCTGGGGTAGAGGTGCAATTTGTTTCATAGGCTAAAGCGGGGTTCGAGCAATCGGCCCCGTTTTTTTTGTTGATGATTAGAAAGTTTCAAGACTAAATTTGTTTCTAAATGCTAAATTAACATGATAAAAATATACCACAATAGTCGTTGCGGAAAAAGCCGCACAGCGATGCAAATTTTGCAAGAGAAAGAAATCGAATTTGAGGTGATTGAATATTTAAAAACACCCCTCAATCAAAACCAAATAAAAGCCCTTTTAAAAAAGCTTGGAATGAATGCTATGGATTTGATTAGAAAAAATGAAGAACTCTACAAAACCAATTTTAAAGACCTCCAGTTAAGCGAAAAAGACTGGATTAAGGTATTAGCGGAAAATCCCATTTTAATCGAAAGGCCAATCATCGAAAATAATGAAAGAGCAATTATTGCCAGACCACCGGAATTGGTGGAGGAGTTTATTGGGTAATTCTTCTTGGAGAAAGATATGATTGATAAAAAAATATTATCAGTTCATACTTGTTAACTTACTAATTCAAATAGAATTATACGATTATCTGCTTCTTTACCTAAATACAAATTACAGAGAATTTATTGCTGATTATTATTCGATTAAATCAAACTAAACCACAAAAAATGAATATTACTTAGTTTATGTTTCTTTTAGCAAGTTCTTAAAATCCTGAAGGGATGGCATTATTATAGAAAATAAAATATGAAGAAACATCACCCCCAAACTCAACAACGCGGACCTTTGGTCCGCATTGTTGAGTTTGGGGGAATTTAGTCTACAGCATTTTTCTATAAACATGTGACCGCCTTCGGGGTCATTTATCTCATTGAATAGAGCAATTTAATTCCAAACTACTTTTTGAAAATAATTCGCAATACATATGCTCGATACATTAAAAATTCTTCTGGTATACATGCGGATATTTGTATAGAATTATAAGTAATGTCAGAATCAAAGAATTTAAATTATTTATTTTAGCGATTAAGTTCAGCTAATAACATTGAATCATTTAAAACACAAAAAAGGGGATGCAAAATTGCATCCCCTTTTTATTATCAATTAAGCCTAAAATTATTTCTTAGCTACAACTCTAACTTTTACGTTAAAAGTGTTAGCAATAGCTTTGTCACCAATACCTTCGAAGAAAGAAGCTGAACCGTATTTGATATCATATAAAGTACGGTCGATATCAAATTCTGCATTTGCAATAACCTGACCATCTTTTACGACTACGAAAGCACCGAATTTAATTTCTTTAGTGATTCCTTTGATTGTTAAATCAGCTACTACATTGTAATTGTTAGCACCAGCTTTAGCACCTTTAATTGCTGTAGCAGATTTGATTTTAATTGTAGCAGTTGTATTCTTTTCAGTTGAGAAAAAATCATCACTTTTCAAGTGACCAACCAATTTATCATGCCACTCACCTTGTAAATCTGTAGCATCAATAGTTGTCATATCAACAATAATTTCAGCACCAATTAAAGAAGTACCTTGAACTGAGATTGAACCACCTTTGAAAGTAGCAACACCAGAATGCTCTCCGGTAACTTTTTTAGCATGCCATTTGAAAGTAGAAGCAGTTGCATCTACAGTGTAAGAATCAGCTGCTTTTTTAGTAGCTTTTTTTGGAGAACCAGCAAACACAGATAAACCCAGACCTGCGATTGTTAAAAACATCATTAACTTTTTCATATTCTTTTGTATTTATTAAAATTTATTCTTCAAACGCGAAACCATCACTGAGTTTATCAAGAAGTTCATTTAATTTTATTAGCTCTTCTTCATTTAAGCCCCTAAAATCCATTTCAAAGCTCCTAATTGCAGGATCAAGACGTACTAAAAGATCTAAGCCGGCTTGCGTAATTAATACTTCAACCTGACGCCTGTCCTTAGGACATTCCTCTCTCGACAACAAAGACTTTTGCTTTAACTTTTCTACCAATCGCGATGCATTACTCATCTTGTCTAACATTCGGTCTTGTAACAAACCAATATTAGCCGGATTTGGATACTGTCCTCTAAGTATTCTAAGAATATTGTACTGCTCCGGAGATAAATCATGCTGTTTAAAAAATCTTGCTTGCGTAGATTTCATTAAACCGCTGAGATAAAATAAATTTAAAAAAGCCTTCTGTTGCTGACTTACGAACTTGGTTTGTTTAATAGCTTCTTCTAATCTCATCTGATTTCTGAAACAAATTTATATGTATATACATTAATTGCCATGACATTTTATTTTTCACACACTAAAACGTTGATTTTCAATTATTTTATTTAACAAGCTCTCCGGAAATATATAACGATTTGGCCTTTTGGTTTCTAATTTTCAATAAATCTTCCTTCAAGAGATCTACATCTAATACTATAAAATCAGCACGTTTATTTATTTCTAAACTTCCAACCTCATTTTCCATAAATCCTGCTTTTGCAGCCCAAATTGTCATACCCTTTAAAGCCTGTTCTCTGCTCAAAGCTTGCTCTGGCATAAAACCTTTTAAAGGAAAACCTTTTGCATCCTTTCTTGAAACTGCAGCATCAAAAGTTAAAAATGGAGAAACTCCTTCAACGGGAAAATCAGTACCTAAAGGCAACCAATTATTTTGCTTCAAAAGCGATGCATAAGAATAAGCTCCATTTAAACGAGTATAACCTAAACGACTTTCAGCCCAATACATATCACTTGTTGCGTGAGTTGGCTGAACAGATGGAATAATATTTCTTGCTTTGAACAAATCTCTATCTGCTGGATTCACTACTTGTGCGTGTTCTATTCTCCAACGTCTGTCGTTGCCGGCCACCAAGTATTTGTTATACAAACTTAGAATCAGAAAATTTGCAGAATCACCAATACAATGTGTATTCAATTGAAATTGGCTATTAGCAATTAATTTTACCATGGCTTCCATAGAATCAGGTGAAGAAATCATGAACCCGAAATGACCTTTTCTATCAGTATAATGCTCCTTTAAACAAGCACCTCTTGAGCCCAAAGCTCCATCACTATACATCTTAAATGACCGAACCTTTAACCTCTCCTTATTGATACCTCCTAAAGAATCCAGGTAACTAAAATGTCTCCTCGAAATACTTAACATGGCATTCATTCGAATTTTTAACTTACCTGCATTTTGCAATGAATCTATAAGTTCAACAATATCCTTATCTAAACCGGCATCATTAACTGTAGATAATCCATAAGTAAAACATTGTTCCTGAGCTTTCATTAATGCACTTACCTTTTCGGCATAGGTAAGTTGAGGCATAAACCCCCCAACATAGTCTGCAGCTTCATCCAATAATACACCGCTAAGTTTTCCATTTTTCAAAATTATCTCTCCACCCGAAATCTTACTTTTAACATTTATTCCAGCTAAATTCAATAAATAATCATTTGCAATTGCAGCGTGTCCGTCAACACGTTTTAGAAAAACAGGAATATCAGGAAAAGCAGCATTAAGCGCTGAATTATCAGGAAATTCTTTTGAATCGAATAAATTTTGATCCCATCCTCTTCCTCTAATAAACTTTAATGTTGAATGAGATGAAAATTTAATGCAATGAGAAACCATTTCTTCAATTGATTTGGAACCTGATAAATCAGCCTGTTGAAGAAATAAACCCAGTCCATAAAAATGGCAATGTGCATCAATCAGTCCTGGATAAACATGCGCACCTTTCAAATCTGTTTTATCAGTAACTAAAAATTGCTTTTCAAGCAAATTAGCTTCACCAAATGCCAAAATTTTGCCCTCGTTTACAATAAAAGCATTGTAAACTGCATCCACAGAATCCAATGTGTGAACTTGAGCATTATAATAAAGATGACCATCCTTCTCAATACTTATACAAGAAAAAAGAAGTGTCAAACTCACCAGAATTAAAGCATAATTTTTATTCATTTTAAATAATTTTATCAATAGAAATTTTACGTTTATGTTTCCACCGTCTATGACTCCACAACCAGGCTTCCGGTTGTTGCTGAATTTGTTGCTCAAGAAATTGAGTATGGCGTTCTGTTATTACAAAATCCGGTTCATCTTTTGGTGAATCACTTACCAGTTTATAATTCAATTCATATTTACCCCTACCAACCCTATATAAATCACAAAAAACAATGGGGTAATTAAACTTCTTAGCAATCTTTTCAGGACCCATAAAAACAGGTGTATCCTGATTCAAAAAATTCATCCAATGGCAATTTTCACTACTTGGAGTTTGGTCAGCGATAAAAGCATAACAATGAAAATCATTCTTAGCTGCCAGCATAATCTTAAGGGTTGAATTCATAGGAATAGGTTGAAGTTCAAAACGGGTTCTTTGGAAATACATCAACCAATCAAACCATTTACTACTTAATGGATGATACAAAACACCCATTTTATATCCCAAAATATGCATAAACTGTCCACCCCACTCCCAGTTTCCATTATGACCACCAACAAGGATAAATGATTGATTTTTCTTTTTATACTCTTCAATTAATCCGGTACCATTTGAAACAACTCGTTTACTTAAAGCTGACTTTGAAATAGTAAGCATTTTCAAAGTTTCGATAATTACATCAAAAAGATTTTGATAAAACTTCCAGGCGATATCTTCAATCCATTTCTCATCCTTATCCGGAAATGATTTTTTCAAATTTTCAATTACTACCTTCTTCCTATATCCAAAAACCTTATATCCCAGAAATCTTAAAAAATCAGAAATCACATACAAAACAGGCATCGGTAATAACATCAGCAAAAAAAAGGGTGCTGAAATTATTGGATAAAACCATTTCCTAGGAGGAGCCTTAATTACCTCTTTCATAAATTACGCTTTAGAAGGTTCCCAAAGTTCAATCTTATTTCCTTCACAATCTAAAATCCAGGTGAACTTTCCAAATTCACTGGCTTCATGACCAGCAAGTGGTTCAATGCCTTCAGATTTTAAAACGCTAACTAAACTGTCCAGATCCTCAACAATAAAATTAAACATCAAGTTAGAGGAAGAAGGTTCAAAATAATTGGTATGTGAAGGAAAAGGAGAAAAAACATTGTAGGCATTTGGATGCATTTTGACAGCATCAGAAAAAGGAAAAATAGCTCCCCAATCTTCTAAAGGAATACCTAAGTGTTTTTTATACCACTCAATTAAAGCTTTCTTATCCTGACACTTAAAGAAAACCCCACCAAAAGCTGTTACACGTTTTTCCATCATATTAAAAAACCAAAAGTAAGGAAAAAGTGCAAATCAGAATAAAAGAGTAAAATTTGAATTTGGAAAAAGCCAAGGCATCACTTATTTTCGCAGTCCTTAAAAAGGGCCTATAGCTCATTCGGTTAGAGCAACTGACTCATAATCAGTAGGTGCCTGGTTCGATTCCAGGTGGGCCCACAAAAGGTAAAGCAGTACGAAAGTGCTGCTTTTTTTGTTTTATGTTGATGTTAAATACAATCCAAATGATTTATTAAAAGCTGAAAAACATACATTTAAGCTTTCAGGACTTTTATTGTCGAATAAAAATCAATTACAATTTCTAAAGGATTAAAATCAAAACTTAACAAATTTGCTTCGTTTTAATAATCCTGAAGAATTTCTAATTTCAACAAAATAAATCCCACTATTCCAATTAATAGATTCAATTTCATTGCCTGAAATATAATTATCAGCCGTGTAAACCAATTGATTCTGGGCATTAAAAATATTGAGTTTTGCTGAAGCTTTTCCCTTTGGCGGAAATTCAACTTTGAAACAACTGAAAACAGGATTAGGAATAATTTGTAAATCATTGTTAAACCTGTTTTCTATTTTTTGTTTAGCTTTTAAATAATCAACAGAAGCTCTGTAAACAAAAATCAGGTTAAACCTCGATTTCGTTGGGACAGTAGATTGATTCATAAATTCATAATTTGATTTATCATTAACCAATTGAATTACTCCCAAATGATTATCTACCAGCAATACATCATAATCAGAAAAATCTTCAATCTGTTTAAATGACAAAATATGAGTTCCGGAAAACGAAGATTGAAAATCAAGATTGATACTTTTTTCCGAATAAACTACAGGAAAACTATTGATGGATAATGATATAGAATCATTCAATAAACTAAAAATGTTTAAAGAAGGATTTAGCATTTTTTTAGAATCAAATATATCTAAAGAATCAGAAGCTTCATCGAGCATAGAAAAAAGATTTTCATCCATTACTTCACCCGGTTTTATCAAAAACATCCTCAAACTCTTTGTAGATTTTTTAAATAGCCTTGGTGTAGATTGTAAGCCAACTTTAGCATCTTCATTTACTTGTAAAACAGGATTTGCAGCACTCGCTTTCACAAAAAATGCAGAACCTGATTCGATAATATTTGAGCCAAAATTTACTCCTACATTCAAAGCACCGTTAAAAGTGGCAAAGTGATTTCCTGCAGGTCTGAAAATCCAAATGTGATTATCAATATTGGTTCTTAACCAGCCAGATGAATTCCAGTCAATGGCACTTGGATATGGATTTCCTACCAAATTCCAACCTTCACCATTGCTTGCACTAAAAGTAACATTAAAATTAAAAGTTCCTGATTGGACTATCCCTCTTGAGGAAAGAATAATATTCTGAGGAGTTGGATTATTTCCATTCAATAAATTACATCCTTGCTCTCTATTGCCTCTTATAAAGACCTTATATCCTTTACCTGCTGCCAAATTGCTTGAAACAGTTCCATTGATACTTTGCCATGCATTCTGATAAACAGTTCCGCCTCCGCTGCCTAATGTATTTGAGTTTGTAGCTGTAGCTTCATTAAATGTGAAGAAACTTGGAGAATTTGATAATGTAGCATCGAATCCATTGGAATGTTGGGTTAAATTCGGACAAACTGTTCCTGAAACACCTGCACCTGTTATATGAATTTGTTTTTGCCAGCTCGAATTAATTGAAGGTCCTGAGCTAAATGGTGCAGATAAATAACGAAATCTTCTTCCTGAACTTCCCGGAATAAACCTTTGAACTGTTACATTACCATTGACAATTCCTTTTAAAATTGCGGCTGTTTTAATAATTGTAGATAGTAAAACAAGGTAATTATTACTATTAATTTGTCCGGCAACTGGATTGACAATACCTTCAATTTTCAAAGTATCGAGAATTTCCAAAAAGCTTGAATTTCTATTAAAAGTTATATTGCTTAAAGTATCAAAATTATTGTGCATTCTTATACCTGCAAAAGAACCAGTATCAGAAAAAACAATACTACCATTTCCTTTAATTCTTCCATCTCCATTTAATACTCCTAAAACTCTAAGCTGATGATTATTTAAAGCTAAATTGGCATTGTTATCAACTGTTAAATTTCCTATTGTAAATGAATCTTGAAGCTGAGCCTCATTTATTGCGCAAGAACCCAAAGCAGGTAAAACAATACTGCTGTATTGATTAGGTAAACTTGAAGCCGGCAAAAAGGAACTCGAAGCTGTTTGATAGCTTATCCAATTATTTATATCGTTCAAGTTTGAACTTAGTTTACCGGTAAAAACATAAGTATTATTTTTAGGCGAAACAGTTATTGCTGGAGAATTTACCTGAACAAATAAAGCATTTGAAGTATCAGTACAAGCATTAGCATTCACACTTATTAATCTATAAAATCCGGTAGTATTAGCAATTATAGAATTGGAATTTTGTCCTGACAATGTACTACCATTTAATTGCCATAAATAAGTGTATGAAGGACTTAAACTGGCTTGAAGAGTAATAGTTGAACCTGCACAAATAATGGTTGATGAAGATGCCGTAATTGTTGTTGCACGAATGGAATGTATTGAAACGTATATGCTATCTCTTGCCTGATATGAACCTAAAGTATAGGTACAATAATACCAACCTGATGTTTTAGCTTGAATTTGTCGGGCAGTAGAATTCGTATTCCATAAATAAGAATTTGCTCCAAAATCTGCTGACAATTGAACACTATCACCACAAACTTTTAATGAATCAGAATCAAAACCATTAAACAAAATCAATCGGCTTGTATCTGAGACAGAACAAGCAAGAGACTCATAAACACTCAATGAATAAACTCCTGAATTTTTTAGCCAGTTATTTCTATTATTAACTCCATTGCTCCAAACATAATTTGAGAAATTAGTCGGACCCGATATCAATACACTGTCTTTACCTACAGCAAAAACCGTATCAGCCAAACTTAATACAGGAGGCTCATAGACAGTAACAAATGTTGTATCAGAACAAACATTACCTAAATAACTTAAACGCACCCAAAATTTCTTACTATAAGGATAAGTTATCACTCGAGTATCATCAGGATCATCTCCATTATCTGGAACTCCAACTAGAGTTGGACTCATGGAATAAATTGTGTTTGCAGTAACAGAACCATTCGACCAAAGAACACTAACACCAGGACTTGAATTGACACTAAAGTTCAAATATTCATAATTACAGGCAGCAGTATCTTGCTTCGCAATTTTAGCATTTAATAATACCAGATAAATACTATCACTTAATGAATTTGAACCGTTAATTGCCGAATAGGCATACCAACCAGAAGAGCCCACTTTTATTGTTCTTGAAGTTTTATTCTGGAATCTCCATAAATAAGAAGTGTAACCAGAATCTGCAGTTAACAGAGTTGAATCACCACAAGTGATTAAAGTATCTATCGTATTTGAAATATAAGAATACGTAGCAAAACTAGATGTAAGAAAATTACTCGTTTTATTTAAACCATTGTATTCAAACAAAGCAAAATGATAATTCTGGCCTGATGTTAATCCTGAGATTATTGCCGATGAACCCATTCCATCATAAACAACATAATTTGCTGAACCCAAATTTGAACCTGAACTAAAAATTGAATTAGCAACATATTGAGCTGAATCTGTTGGAAACTGATTTACAGAACTACCTTGTTTCATCATTAACAAACGTCTGTTACCATTTCCGGATTTCCATGACAATTTCATTCCTGTTGAAGCTATTGAATCGATGCTTATTGCAGAAGAAACAATTGTGGGTTCAGCAGGTTTACTTAAGCCCCAAATTCTATTTACATATTGAGGACTATCAACATAAGGATTACGATTTCCCTGAACCGCATAAACAGCATTGTTCCTATTGATTTCCTTTACACTAGGTGGGTCTTGATTATGCCATTTAACCATAAGTGCCAAAAACCAGGCATCATAAGCAGGATAAGCATTACCTGCAAGAATATCATTTGCAGTGCCATTTGTAACCCAGGAAGCAATTAGGTTATTATAACGAGTAGCCATATATAGTTGGGCTCGAGCCAAATCACCTTTATATTCATCAACAGGTTCAAAAACCGTTGCAGTGAAGCCAGGAGTAATACTTGGACCGCGCTTTCCTCCATTTTGAGCAGTATAGGTTGGTGAAGCAACTTCTCCATAAGGATTATTGCTACGAATTCCGTTTACATAACCATCTGTTGGATAGATAAAATGCATATCAGAAACCATAGGCGATAAGCTGGCAAACCATGATTGAGGGAAACTATGCTCTCTGTT
>JBIPMI010000127.1:0-8363 GCA_044369215.1 Bacteroidia bacterium
TCTAATGTTCTTAAAAGATGGAACCAAAGTAGAGGTAAGTAGGAGACAAGCTGTTAAATTCAAAGAGTTAATGAGTTTATAAAAATGCCAATTGGTTTTCTTTAAAACTTATTCATGTTAACCTTGATTTTTCCTTCTGCTAAAATATTAACCTTAACAGAAACAGGTGTTACATAAACATCGGCAGGTGTAATAGAATTGATACTTCCTTTTAATTCTATTACATCTCCATATCTTTTGTTTAAAGCTAAGTTTGCTTCTTTTTTGCTGTTTTCCAATTGTTCTGATAATTCAAAAACCAAATTGCTTTCAATGCTTTTTCTGAAAGATTTTGATTGCAATAACCAGGATGTTGTTTTAACTAAAATGTCTTTCGACTGAACATTGAAATCGAATTCCTTTATTTCTAATGTTTTCTTTTCTTTATTAAATGTAGGAATTCCCTCTAGATAGAAAATTCCTTTGATATTCTTGCCAATCCCGGCTTTTTTAACCTTTCCATCGAGTTTTACTCCAATCAAAAGTTTTGTTCCATAAGCAAAAGCTTTAGCATCGAGAATAGTTATTTTGTAGTCAGGGCCTTCAATTAACTTACCTTTTTCTCCAATCTGGTTTTTCATTTCAGTATTAATTTGCTCAATACTTACTTCAGCATGTAATGCCAGATTTACCTTATCATTTAAGGTGCTTACCTGTCTTAGATTTGGTAATTTATTGCTACTATCCTGAATTGGTTTATAACCAGAAACCATTTCAACAATACTCGAAATTCCGGTATTAAAATCTATAGTAGTTTCTGTAGTTGTAATGGGTGTAATAAAGATTTCTTTTGGTCGAAGAATTAACCATGAATTTAATTTTTCATCAATCAAAAATGGGTTTCTTAAATCGTTCCAGCTTTTGCTCACTTCTTTTTTTAACTGAGCTTGTTTAGGTACTTCTTTATCTATGTATGCGCTAATTTTATCACTCTGACTTTGAATTACATTTCCAAATAAATCAGGAAAATCTAACTTATAACCTGCAATTTCTATTACCGGTAAATCTTCCCATCTTACCTGAGTTTTACTTTTTAAAGTTAAGTTCCAGTCTCTATCTACAGCAGGAATTGATTTAATAATTGCAGTTACATTAAAAGCAAAGTTTTGCTCTTTATTAATTTCCAATCCTAAAACCGATTTTTTAAACCGATAAATGCCTTCAATATGCATTGGAATTTGAATCTGAATGGCATTTTCTTTTCCATTCACTAAAATATTCGACCTTTTGTCGATGCTTATTTTCAAATCATCACCACCATCATCTTCAAAGGAATTATCGTTATAAATATTCTTTTCATACTTTTTATTAATTGCATTTGCCACATCAATTAAGTTTACACTAATTGGAATTCCTACAGTTGTAAGAGGTTTTGCCGGTTCAATAAAATTATTGTTTACAGGCTTTGGTGCAACTATATCCTTTGTTTTACATGCGTTAATAACAAAAGAAGAAACAATTCCGATAATTAATAATTGATAAAATTTCATGCCTGAAATTTAACCCAATGCAGTTATTTTAAAAATTGTATTTCTATTAATTGTTTCTCAGAAAAACTTAGAACTCACTAAAATCCGTTTAAATTTGCAGAATATGAGTTCACCTATTATTGCTCCTTCTGTTTTATCTGCCGATTTTGCTAATCTTGGCAGAGATGTTGAAATGATTAATTCCAGCAATGCCGATTGGTTTCATGTCGACATTATGGATGGTGTTTTTGTACCGAATATCTCATTTGGTTTTCCGGTAACAAAAGCAATTAGTAAACAAGCTAAAAAGCCTTTGGATGTTCATCTAATGATTGTTCAGCCGGAAAGATATATTAAAGAATTTAAGGAGGCAGGTGCTGATATTTTATCGGTTCATTTGGAAGCTTCAACACATTTGCACAGAACTATTTATGCAATTAAAGAAGCCGGAATGAAAGCAGGAGTTGCTATCAATCCGCATACACCCATTTCTTTATTAAAGGATATAATTAAAGATGCTGATTTGGTTTGTATGATGAGCGTAAATCCGGGTTTTGGTGGTCAGAAATTCATCGAACAAACTTATACCAAATGCGCAGAGTTGAGAGAAATGATTGATGCTTCGGGTTCTTCTTGTTTGATTGAAATAGATGGTGGAGTAAATGAAATAACTGCTCCTAAACTATTAAAAGCGGGAGCAGATGTTTTAGTAGCAGGAAATTATGTTTTTGGATCTTCAAATCCTGTTGAAACTATTGCTTCTTTAAAATCATTAAACAAGTAGTTTTGACTGTTTCTATTGCTGATATTCAGGTTTATCCAATTAAATCTCTTGGCGGATTTTCTGTAAAAGAATGGCCAGTTTTACCTGAAGGATTAGCATTTGACAGACAATGGATGTTGGTTGATGAAAACGGGAAGTTTATCACCCAGAGAGCCAATGCAAATCTGGCTTTATTGAAAGTTCACTATTTCCATTGGGAAGATGATTTTTTTGAAGTTGAATCGCTACTAACTCAAAGCAAAATTCAAATACCAATTAAGTTCAGTTCAGAATCTAAAAAAACAATCGTTTGGGATGATGAAGTAGATTCTTTCTATTATCAAAATGATATCAATAAGTGGTTTTCTTCTGAACTTGGTATGGATTGTTTTCTGGTTAAAAAGGATACGAATTTTATCCGTCAGGTTGATTTAAATTTTGCTTCACCAAATAATTCTACTGGCTTTTCAGATGGTTTTCCGGTTTTAGTTATTTCCGAATCTTCATTAAATGATTTGAATTCAAGATTAGAGTTTCCTGTTCCTATGAATAGATTCAGACCTAATATTGTTTTGTCAGGAACTCATGCTTTTCAGGAGGATGAAACAAGAGAATTAATTTTAGGAGAAACCGAATTTAATTTAGTAAAACCATGTGGTAGATGTATTATGACAACTATCAATCAAAGTACTGCTGAAAAGACTGCTGAACCTCTTAAAACACTGAGTTTGTATAGGGCTTTTAATAACAAAATACTTTTTGGAATGAATGCTTTGGTAAAAAGGACCGGAAAAATATATTTGAATGAATTAGTTCATTTGGTTCAATCCTCATAAACCCTTATAGTTGTAAGCTAGATAAGAAAAGCCTGAATTGGCCGTTTTGATGCATGTTCATGAAAAAAACCATTTTATTATTTTTTATACTGATACTTTCCATCTTAAAGCTAACTGCTCAAGAGGCAATCATATACGGAATAGTTCAAGATTCTTCAGGAAAACCTGTCCCTGATGTAAATATTCAAATTCTTGGAACCAAGTTAAATGGCTTAAGTGAAAATGATGGTTCTTTTTCTTTTAAAGTAAAAACCGGAATTGCTTATGACATTGTTTTTTCTTTCGTAGGTTCTGCATCAAAAAAGCTAAAAGTACCGGCTTTAAATACCAATCAGAAATACAAATTGGATGTATTTTTGGATTTTGGCGTTGAATTAGATCCATTTATTTTTTATGAAGAATTTGGCAGGGGAAAGGCTTCAAGTTATACTATCGATCCTAGAAAGGCAAGTTCATTGCCTAACGTAAGCGGTAGTTTCGAAAAAATATTAACCACTTTGCCGGGTGTGAGTTCTAATAATGAACTTAGCGCCCAATACAATGTTCGTGGAGGTAATTTTGATGAAAACCTGGTTTATGTAAATGATATTGAAATTTACAGGCCTTTTTTACCAAGAAGCGGGCAACAGGAAGGATTGAGTTTTATTCATTCTGAATTGGTTCAAAATGTAAAATTCTCTGCCGGTGGATTTGAAGCTCGTTACGGAGATAAATTGAGTAGTGTTTTAGATATCAAATACAAAGACCCAAAGAAATTTGCATCCTCTGTAAATGTTGGTTTACTTGGAGTAATGGCTCATGCAGAAGGCGCTTCAAAAAATTACAGATTTACTTATTTATTGGGAACACGATATTGGAGTAATGCGTATGTTTTAGGAACATTAGATGTTAAAGGTGATTATAAACCCAGTTTTTATGATGTTCAAACCTTACTGACTTATCATTTTACCGATAACTTAAGTTTATCATATTTAGGAAGTTTTGCCCAAAACAATTACTTCTTTGTTCCGCAAAACAGAGAAACAGTTTTTGGTACAGTAAAAGCCGCTTACCAATTGCAAATTTACTTTGATGGTGCCGATTTAATGTCCTACCAAACATCAACACATGCAGCTAGTTTGGTCTATAAACCTAATTTAAGGACCCAATTGAAATTTATTGCATCGAGCTTTTCATCAAACGAAAACGAAATGTTTACAGTTGAAGGTGCCTACCGTTTAAGTGATATAGAAACTGATATGGGTTCTGATGATTTTGCAAGAGCAAGAAGTTTAAGAGGTGTTGGTTACTTTATAAATAATGCCAGAAACAAAATCAGCGCAACAGTTAATAATATTGGTCACCGCGGATACCTGACAAAAGGAAAAAATCAAATTCAATGGGGTGCTTTTTTTCAAACAGAAAAAATTCAGGATAAACTTCATGAATGGTATTATGATGATTCATCAGGATTTTCAAGACCACCTTTGGTTAATGATTCATTGTTTGAGTTAAATTCATTTTTAAGCACAAAACTGGGTATCAATTCTTACAGACTAAATGCTTATATCCAAAATACTCAGATATTAAACAAAGATTATAATGTTGAATTAACTTATGGAATAAGAGCCAATTATTGGAGTTTTAATAATGAAACAGTAGTTAGTCCAAGGTTTCAATTCTCATTTGAACCTAACAGAAAATTCAACAGACAATTATTGGGTACAGATAAAACTGCTAAACCTAAAAGAGATTGGCTCATAAAAACTGCATTTGGTTGGTATTACCAGCCTCCGTTTTATAGAGAACTGAGAAACTTTAAAGGGGAACTCAATTCGAATATCAAAGCACAAAAGGCCATTCATTATGTTTTAGGTGGTGATATGAATTTCAAAGCATGGGGCCGTCCGTTTAAGTTTGTTGCAGAAGCTTATTACAAACAATTAGAAAACCTGATTCCTTATGAAATTGATAATGTTCGTATCAGGTACATGGCCAATAATAATAGCAATGGTTATGCAGGTGGATTGGACTTAAGAGTGAATGGTGAATTTGTAAAAGGAGCAGAAAGCTGGGCAAGTTTAAGTGTGATGAAAACCCAGGAGAAAATTACCGGTCAAAAAGATATTCAGGGCAATGATGTTCCTGCAGTTTATATTCCAAGATTAACCGACCAGCGTGTAACATTTGCCATTTTCTTTCAGGATTATTTAAGGGGAAATAAACATTACAGAATGAATTTGAATCTTGTTTATGGAACAGGATTTCCATTTGGTGTACCAGATCAAAACAGAAACAATGATTTAAACAGAATTCCTAGTTATAGAAGGGTTGATATTGGCTTTAATAAAGTTTTGATTCCGGAAGGATTGAAAAAAAGAAATACATTCTGGAAGAGAAATATACAATCGGCCTGGATTGGATTAGAAATTTTCAACTTATTAGGAGTAAACAATACAATAAGTTATATCTGGATAGAAGATGTGGAAGCAAATCGTTTTGCGGTTCCAAACTACTTAACAAATAGAAGAGTTAATTTAAGAATGATGCTAAAATTCTAGCAGTGAGTTGATTGTGTTTTTTGAAAAAAGGCACAAAAAATGGGCAAGCTTACTGCATCGCACCGCTACAACCTCACGCCCTTGCTTCGATCAAGACCTGGGGGATTAGAGGGAGCTGGTCGTACAGGGCTCACCCAAGCGCAAAAGTAATCATTTCTAAATAAGTAGCAAACTCTCTTTGAAATTCAAGGCTTAAGTTTAGTTTTGTGAACAAAATTTTTTGTCTGATTTTATAAAAAAATCATACCAATTATAAGGCATTCAAATCATTACCAAACCAAAAGAAATTAGTTTCTAAATAGAAAAAAATTACCATGAAAGAACTTTTAGACCAACTTCAGACCCGCTTAGATAAAATTTATAAAGGTGGAGGCGAAAAAGCTGCTGCTAAACAAAAGGAAAAAGGCAAAATGCTTGCCCGAGAAAGAGTTGATTATTTATTGGATAAAGATATGCCTCGTATTGAAGTTGGAGCATTAGCAGGTTACGAAATGTATCCTGAGCATGGTGGTTGTCCGGGAGGAGGAGTTGTTGTAATGATTGGTTATGTAAGTGGAAGACAGTGTGTGGTTGTAGCCAATGATGCAACTGTAAAAGCCGGTGCATGGTTTCCTATTTCAGGTAAAAAGAATTTAAGAGCCCAGGAAATTGCCATTGAAAATAAATTGCCAATTATTTATCTGGTTGATAGTGCCGGTGTTTATTTGCCAATGCAAGATGAAATCTTTCCGGATAAAGAACATTTTGGAAGAATCTTTCGTAATAATGCTGTAATGAGTAGCATGGGAATTACCCAAATTGCTGCTGTAATGGGTTCATGCGTTGCAGGTGGTGCTTATCTTCCAATTATGAGCGATGAAGCCATGATTGTTGATAAAACAGGTTCTATCTTTTTAGCAGGTTCTTACCTGGTAAAAGCTGCTATTGGTGAAGAAGTAGACAATGAAACTTTAGGTGGTGCAAGTACACATTGTGAAATTAGTGGTGTAACAGATTATAAATTTCCGGATGATTCATCGTGTTTAGACCGAATTCGCAGAATCATGGATAAAATTGGCGATTTTGAAAAGGCAGGTTTTAATCGTGCTGAAGCCAAATTACCTGCTAAATCAATGGATAATGTGTATGATGCGGTTGCAAATTTCACTAAACCTTTTGATGTAATGGAAATCATAGACCGTTTGGTTGATGAAGGAACTTTTGATGCTTACAAAGAATTATACGGTAAAACAATTACTTGTGGTTATGCCAGAATTAATGGCTGGGCAGTAGGAATTGTTGCCAATAATCGCCAGGTTGTAAAAGCTAAAAAGCCTAAGCAAAACGCTGCAGATAATCCAGTAGAAATGCAGATTGGTGGTGTAATTTATAGTGATAGCGCAGATAAAGCAGCTCATTTTATCATGAATTGTAACCAAAAGAAAATTCCTTTGGTTTTTCTTCAGGATGTTACAGGATTTATGGTAGGCTCAAGAAGTGAACACGGTGGAATTATTAAAGATGGTGCTAAATTGGTAAATGCTCAGGCAAACTCGGTTGTTCCTAAATTTACTATCATAACAGGCAATTCTTATGGAGCCGGAAATTACGCCATGTGCGGAAAAGCATATGATCCAAGATTAATCGCTGCATGGCCAAATGCTAATATTGCTGTAATGGGTGGTGCACAAGCTGCTAAAGTTTTATTGCAAATTGAAGAAGCATCTTTAAAAGCAAAAGGAGAAACCATTACTCCAGAGAAAAAAGACGAAATGCTAAAAACCATTACCGATAGGTATACCAAACAAACATCACCATACTATGCTGCAGCAAGGTTATGGGTTGATGCTATTATTAAACCGGAAGAAACGAGAACCTGGATTAGCATGGGAATTGAAGCTGCTAATCATGCGCCAATAGAAAAAGAATTCAGACCTGGTGTTATAAGGGCATAAGTAATTTAATATTAAACGGCTATCGCAAAACGGTAGCCGTTTTTTTTGATTAAATTTTTTAATATAGCCTTCTTATATTTGGCTTTTTTAGAATTATGAAACAATTTCTACCAAAACTATTTGTCTTTCTTTTTTCAATTTCACTTTTAAAGGCTCAGGTTTCAAAGACTGAAACACCTTCATGGGTAAACAGTATTACGCCGCCATATCAAACTAAAGTTGATGAAGGAAGTATTAGTAATGGTTATTATTATATTTTGTTTGATAACCAGTTTCATTTAGAAAAGAAGGTAGAATACATTCATTATGCAATAAAGGTTTTAAGTGATGCGGGCGTTCAGGAGGCATCTGAGATTTCAGTTGATTTCGATCCAAGTTATCAAAAAGTAGAATTTCACCATATTCAAATCATAAGAGATAACAAAAAAGTTCAACAACTATCCAAAGTTCAAATCAAACAAATACAAAGAGAAACCGATTTAGAATCGAAAATATATGATGGTTCTAAAACCGCCTTTATTGCTTTAGATGATATTCGAAAGGGAGATATTATTGAATATGATTTTAGTTTGATAGGGTTTAATCCAGTATTTGGTGACAAGTTCTTTCAAAGAGTTTCTGTCGGATTTTCTCAACCTCTGCCTTTATTAAATTTCAGGTTAATAGCATTAAATGATAGGATTTTCAAAAGTAAAACCATTGGGAAAAAGAGTATTTCTCTAAAAACTAGAATACTGGGTTCTTTAAAGGAGCTTTATTTTCAAACCTCTTGTTTGGGACCT
>JBIPMI010000128.1:0-8360 GCA_044369215.1 Bacteroidia bacterium
CAAGATTATTTACTATTTGATTAAATCCAACACTTACAAAATCGGCAAATTGCATTTCAACCATGGCTTTCATTCCTTTGATTGATAAACCATATCCAGCACCAATAATTGCACTTTCACACAAAGGCGTATTTCTTACTCTTCCTCTACCAAATTCTTCTAAAAAGCCCTGAGTAATTTTAAAAACTCCTCCATAATCTGCAATATCCTGACCCATTAAAACCAAGTTATCATGTTTTTGCATGGCTTGTTTTAATCCATCACTTATGGCATCTACATATCTCTTTTTTGATTTCGCTTCGGTTTCAGGCGCATGAACTACATGTTGTAAATGTCCATGACTTGGTATTACATCAGGCTTATATTCCATATAAACATCAGCCATTTCTGTTGCTGTATCTGGAATAATTTCAGGTTCATTTAAAACGGCTTCAACACCTGAATCAATTTCATCTTTTATTTCTGCTTTGATGGCTGTTATATCCTGCTCATCCAAAATTCCGTATTCAAGTACAAACTTTTCGAAATTACTTACAGGATCTTTTTTAGCCCATATATCAAACAATTCCTGAGGCACATACTTAGTTCCAGAAGCTTCTTCATGACCACGCATTCTGAATGTCATACATTCCAAAATAACTGGTCTTGGTTTTGAACGAATGGATTCTGCAAGATTATTTACTGTATCATAAACTTCAAGCAGGTTGTTTCCATCAATTTTATAAGCTTCCATTCCGTAGCCAATTCCTTTATCTGTAAAACTTTTAAAACGGAATTGTTCGTTTGATGGAGTTGATAATCCATAACCATTATTTTCTATTAAAAAGATAACAGGTAATTGCCAAACAGCAGCAGTATTCAAAGCTTCATGAAAATCGCCTTCACTTGAGCCACCATCGCCACTAAAAACTACAGTTACTTTTTTCTCATTTTTCAGCATTCCTGCTAATGCAATTCCATCAGCCACTCCCAACATCGCACCTAAATGAGAAATCATTCCAACAATATGGTATTCGTTTGTTCCGAAGTGAAATGAACGCTCTCTTCCTTTAGAAAAGCCATTCATTTTACCTTGCCATTGCGAAAATAATTTAGCGAATGGAATATCTCTTCCGGTAAAAATTCCCAGATTTCGGTGTAATGGTAAAATATATTCATCCTTATGTAAAGCCATTACAGTTCCTATACTAATGGCTTCCTGACCAATTCCTGAGAACCATTTGCTAACCTTACCCTGACGAAGGAGAATTAACATTTTCTCTTCAATCATTCTTGGTTTAATGATGGCTTTATAAAGATTTGCAATTTCTTCGTTGCTGTAATGTTTTCTATTATATTGAATCATACCTCGCAAAAGTAAGCTTTCATCAATCATTTTTTTCTCTTCCTTTTTCTTGTTGATGAAAAACATTAGTTCACTCAGTAACTCTATGTAAATCAAATATTTCAAAACAAAAAAAATCAATAAAAAATCCTATAAAATCATAATTTGAATTTTCTGTTGTCTAATTTTTGTTTACTTTGATGGTTAAACCTCATTCTATGAAAAAAGAATCTATTTTATTTATACATGGTGCTTTGGCTTCAAAATCTCAATTTACACAGGTTATTTCCTTGTTAAATGAGCAGTTTGATTGTCATGCTATTAATTTACCAGGCCATGGAGGAGAGTTAATTCCTGCCAGTGGATTAACATTTGAAGGATTTTCACAAGCCATTTTATCTTATCTCGATAAAAACAATATTGAACAAACCCATTTATTTGGATTTAGTATGGGTGGATATGCTGCCATGTATTTTGCTCACAAACACTCTAAAAGAGTCAAGCAAATTTTCACTCTCAACGTAAAATTCAATTGGGACCCTATTACCACTGCGAAAGAAACTGGCTTTTTAGATCCTGAGAAAATGTTAGAGAAAATTCCTGCATTTGCCAATAACTTAATGGTTTTGCATGGAATGAATATTTGGAAAAATTTACTGGCGAGTACCAGTGATATGATGAAAAAACTTTCGGAAACCATAGTGATGAGTGAGGAAGAACTAAAACAAATTCAACATCCTGTGCTTTTGGGCATTGGCGACAGAGACACTACGAGTAGTTTAAACGAAACCATAAAAGTTTATAAATTACTATCGAATTCCAGACTTTGGGTGGTTCCAAATGCAGCACATCCTTTCGAAAAAATTAACCCTGAACGCATTGCAGCCGAAATTCGATATTTTTTCAATCCTGCTTAGGTATGATTATTGTAGTATACTTTGAAATTTAAATGTATGAAGAATTTAGCTTTAAGCATATTAATACTTTTTATCTGCAGCAGTTTTCAAACCCCTCCTGCTGAAACCCTAAAATGGTACTCTTGGAATGAAGGTTATCCATTAGCGAAAAAAAATGGCAAAATAATATTGGTTGATGCCTATACTGATTGGTGCGGCTGGTGCAAAAAAATGGACAGGGATACTTATGCAAATCCTGATATCATTAAAAAATTAAACAAAGATTTTATTGTTGTAAAATTTAATCCTGAATTAAGCAATCTAACCTACAAGGTTGACAGTCAAGAATATTCTGCCCGCGACTTTTATGCCCAAATTAGCAGAGGAGAATCTACAGGATTTCCAACTACCTATTTTATACATCCCAATAAAAAAAGTATTTTTTTAGACCCTGGTTATAGAGACCCTGCAACGTTTACGCAGGTTTTAGACCATGTTTTAAAAGAATATAAATAATTGGTTTGATGCCTCCGCTTAAATTTGCTTAACTTCGCGGTTCCATTTTATGAGTGATCCTATTAAACACGAGTGCGGAATTGCAATGATCCGTCTCTTGAAGCCACTTTCCTTTTACCAGGAAAAATATGGCTCTTCGCTTTACGGCTTGAAAAAATTGTACCTGTTGATGGAAAAACAACACAACAGAGGTCAAGACGGCGCAGGTCTTGGGGTAATAAAATTTGATCCAGAACCGGGCGAAAACTATATCTTCAGACAAAGAGCAAATGGCAGCAGTGCAATTGCTGAAATTTTCGATAAAGTTTCTTCTAAAATTTCAAAATCAGGAAGTTCTTCTCAAACAAAAGATGCAGATTATTTAAAAAAACATGCGCCTTTTGTTGGTGAATTGTATTTAGGTCACCTTAGATACGGAACACATGGTGGTAACAGCAAAGATTTGTGCCACCCGTTTATCAGAGAAAATAACTGGATGAGCAGAAATTTAATGCTTGCCGGTAATTTCAATCTTACCAATGTTGATGAGTTATTTGATTTGCTTATTGAACTAGGACAACATCCTAGAGAAAAGGCGGATACTGTTACCATGCTCGAAAAAATGGGCCACTTTTTAGATGAAGATGTTCAAAAGAACTTCGATCATTTTAAAGATAAAGGATATAGTAACAAGGAAATTACTCATTTAATTGCTGAAAATACCAATTTAGAAAGCATGCTAAAACGCTCATTAAGAGATGCTGATGGTGGTTATGTAATGGCAGGTATGATTGGTCATGGTGATGCATTTGTGGTAAGAGACCCTAATGGAATCCGTCCATGTTTTTATTACCAAAACGATGAAATTTGTGTAGTTACCAGTGAGAAACCAGCAATTATGACCGGATTCAATATTGCTTATAAAGATGTAAAAGAATTGGGTCCAGGTAATGCGCTCGTGATGTACAAATCTGGTAAAATCGAAGAAGTCAATATCATCCCGCCAGGAGAGAAAAAATCATGTTCTTTTGAACGAATTTATTTCTCAAGAGGTAATGATAGAGAGATTTACAAAGAGAGAAAACAATTAGGTTATATACTGGGACCAAAAATTATGGAAGCAGTAAATTATGATTTTAAAAACACTGTTTTCTCTTACATTCCTAATACCGCCGCCGTTGCTTTTTATGGCATGGTTGATGGAATTATAGACCTTTTAGATACTTGGAAAGTTAATGAAATCAAAAAATTAGGTGCTGATTTAGATACTGAAAAACTAAAAGAGATTTTGGCAGTTAGGCCTAGAAGAGAAAAGTTGGCTGTTAAAGATGCAAAACTTAGAACCTTTATTACTGATGATGCACATAGAGAAGACATGGTTGCCCATGTGTATGATGTAACCTATGGTATCATTAATAATGATGTTGATACGCTGGTAGTTATTGATGATTCAATTGTTAGAGGAACAACACTCAAAACAAGTATATTAAGAATTTTAGACAGGTTACATCCTAAAAAAATTATCATCATTTCATCCTCTCCACAAATTAGATATCCCGATTGTTATGGAATTGACATGAGCAGGATGAACGATTTCGTTGCATTTCAGGCAATGGTTGCTTTAATCAAAGAAAGAAATATGGCACATCGTTTAGATGAAGTTTTTCAATTGTGTAAAGCCCAAGAGAATCTTCCTAAAGAACAAATGGTAAACCATGTTCAAAGTTTGTATGCTCATTTTACTGATGATGAAATCAGCAAAAAAATAGCTGAAATTATTACTCCTACTGATATTCATGCTGAGGTTGATGTGATTTATCAAACATTAGAGGGCCTTCATGAAGCTTGTCCAAACCACAGTGGTGACTGGTATTTCAGCGGAAATTATCCAACTCCCGGAGGAACAAAAGTGGTAAATAAAGCATTTATCAATTTTATGGAAGGTAAATCGGGAAGAGCTTATTAATGGTATTATTCTTGCTGACAAATAACCAAAATACAACAACATGAAATTACGCAGTGAAAACCTTGTAAAACGCTATAAAAAAAGAACCGTTGTAAATAATGTTTCAATTGAAGTGGAACAAGGCGAATGTGTGGGCTTACTTGGTCCAAATGGAGCAGGTAAAACCACTACATTTTACATGACTGTTGGATTAATTAAACCCGATGAAGGCAAGGTGTTTCTTGAAAACGAAGAAATAACCAACCTTCCTATGTATAGAAGAGCACAAAAGGGATTAGGTTATTTGGCACAAGAAGCATCTATTTTCAGGACTTTATCTGTTGAAGACAATGTTAAAGCTGTTTTAGAAATGACTCCATTAAGTAAACAGGAACAAGCTGAAAAGCTTGAATCTTTAATGGAGGAATTTGGTTTAAACAGGGTTAGAAAAAGCATGGGTAATGTTTTGAGTGGAGGTGAAAGGCGCAGAACAGAGATTGCAAGAGCGCTGGCAGTAAATCCGAAATTTATTCTACTTGATGAACCATTTGCAGGTATCGACCCTATTGCAGTTGAGGATATTCAGCAAATTGTTGCCAAACTGAAACATAAAAATATTGGTATCCTTATTACCGACCACAATGTTCATGAAACATTGTCGATTGTTGACAGAGCTTATTTATTGTTTGAAGGTAAAATTCTGAAAGCCGGAACCGCCCAGGAACTGGCCGATGATGAAATGGTAAGAAAGGTTTATTTGGGACAGAATTTTGTATTGAGATAGAATATTCAAATCAGGAATTTTGAAAAATTATTTTTAGGCAGATTTATTTTTTACTGAGATTCTTATATTTGGAAAAATCAAATCAGAATTACAATTATCAAACGTTCACAATAAAAATAAATACAATAACATGAAAAAAATTCTCTTCGTTTCATTTTTAGCTTTAGGCTTAATGACAGTTTCTTGCGGTGGTGAACCTAAATTAGACAAAACTGAAGAAACAGCTGTTGAAGATCAACTTAAAAAAGACCAAGCTGCAATGGATTCTTTGGAACAAGCAATTAATGCCTTAATGGATTCATCAGGCGCTGTCATAGAAGACGATACTTTATAAGTGATAAATATTTTAGTGAAATAGCTGTTATGAAAATAACGGCTATTTTTATTTTTCAGCCATAGCTAAATTAAGGGAATGTATGGCTTTACTTAATTCGTAAACCAAACTCGGATTTGCTTCAATTGCGTTACCCACAACAACAACATCTGCACCTGCTTTACAAATATCCATTGCCTGTTGTGGAGTTCTAATTCCACCACCAACAAAAACCGGCAAATTCACGGATGATTTTACTTCTCGCACCATGCTGGTTGAAATAGGTTGATTGGCACCACTACCTGCATCCATATAAATTAATTTCAATCCAAGCATTTCTCCTGCCATCGCAGTGCTTACAGCAATATTATTTTTATCATGCGGTATTGGAGTGGTGTTACTCATGTACATGACACTCGTTATTTTACCACCATCCACAATCATATAACCGGTTGGTATAACTTCCACACCTGACTTTTTTAAACCGGGAGCTGCCAGAACATGTTTACCAATCAATAAATCAGGATTTCTTCCGGATATCATACTCAAAAACAGGATTGCATCAGCTTCATCGTGTGTTTGCATTAAATTACCCGGAAACAAGATAACAGGAATATCAGTTAGTTTTTTTATGATACTTACACAATCATTCCAAAATCCATTGGTGATTAAACTACCACCAACCAGAATTAAATCTACCTTGGCACTTTTGCAATGCGCTATTAAAGTATGAACGGCCTCTTCCCCACTTAAACTATCTGGGTCGATGAGAACCGCAAGTTTTTTAAGCGGATTTTGCTGAAGTTGTTTTAGAATACTCAAGTGCACGTTCGATAAATTGAAAGTAACAAATAAACAATTTTTAACTGAATTTAATCCAATTAAAATATGATTCACTCAAATTTATCAGGAATAAACATCTAAAATTATCAAAATATTCATCCATTTTTGATGATTTCTGACCCCATAACGTCAAAAAAAATAGCAAATGCAAGTCAAAAAAAATCAATTTGGCTAATCCCTGCAAAATAATTGAAATCTGTCTTGTATATAAGACAAGCCTCTGAATATGAACAAATTGTTATTTACCTGAAAGCCGCAATAGGTGCAGCCCGGAATGTGAATAACTTATCTTATGAACAAGGTCAACCTTACTACATCATGGACTTATAGAAATTCACATAGGGTGGTGTTGAAATCGAAGTTTGATAAAACCTCTTTTGTGTTGGACTTTTGATAAAAAACCCCCTAAAAATTTTAGAGGGTTTTTTAACCAAATAAAAACAATTTGGTAATCCCAGTTCTTTAGAGATTGTTTAAATTCAGGTTTTCCTAAATCTGCAGGACTAGCACACAATCATTCACCCTTGATTTGTAACCCATTCCTCTACCCCTCCGGCAGTGAACAAAATACAACATCAAAATTTGATGTTTTGTTAATTGTTCTAGGTTAATCTGACCCCCAAACTCTAGAAAACATAGGTTTACCTTAGAATAAATTAATAACCATACCAACTCATTGTCCATGAGCCGCAACAAAAAAAACAACACACAAAGTGGATTACGATTTGATCGTCACTTTACAAAAGATGGAGTAAGTCCATTCGATTTATTCGAATACGACTACCGCACATCCGTAATCAAAAACCCAAATGGTAGCGTGGTTTTTGAAATGAAAGATGTAGAAGTTCCAAATTTCTGGAGCCAGGTTGCAACTGACGTACTTGCACAAAAGTATTTCAGAAAAGCAGGTGTTCCTCAACCCGATGGAAGTCTGGGTAGAGAAACAAGCTTAAAGCAAGTTGCTCATAGAATGGCTCATTGTTGGAGAAAATGGGGTGAGGATTATAACTATTTTGATAGTAGTGATGATGCTCAGGTATTTTATGACGAATTAGTTTATATGATTATGGGGCAATATGCTGCTCCTAATTCACCTCAATGGTTCAATACCGGCTTACATAGCTCATATGGTATTACAGGTAAACCACAAGGACATTATTTCGTCAATCCTTCAACAGGTAAATTAGAAAGATCAAGCTCTGCGTACGAAAGACCGCAACCACATGCTTGTTTTATTCTTTCTGTTGATGATGATTTGGTTAACGAAGGTGGTATAATGGACCTATGGGTTCGTGAAGCTCGAATTTTTAAATATGGTTCTGGTGTTGGAACTAATTTCTCTAAAATTCGTGGTTCTCAAGAAAAATTAAGCGGTGGAGGTTCTTCTTCAGGTTTAATGAGTTTCCTTAAAATTGGTGACCGTGCTGCAGGCGCTATCAAATCAGGTGGTACAACAAGAAGAGCTGCTAAAATGGTTTGTCTCGATTTAGATCACCCGGAAATTGTTGAATTCATCAACTGGAAAAAAGAAGAAGAAAAGAAAGTTGCTGCTCTTATTGCTGCTGGATATCCTAGCGATTATGAAGGAGAAGCTTATGCTACTGTTTCTGGTCAAAACTCAAATAATTCAGTTCGTATTCCTAACGATTTCTTCAAAGCACTTGAAGAAGGCACAGATTGGGGTTTAAAAGCCCGTACCGATGGCAGAGTTATGAAAACAGTTCCTGCTAATGAAATGTGGGATATGATTGCTGATGCTG
>JBIPMI010000129.1:0-8352 GCA_044369215.1 Bacteroidia bacterium
ATGAAACTGAAGTCCCTTTTTATTGATCATTGGAAGGAAAACATCACTTAGCTCTTTTAATAGCGTATCTAATTCAATATACTCTTCCGATAAGGTATCCACTCCACTTTGCAAATCAGCGTAATCAAATACGGTATTTACTAATTGAATCAAGTGATGAGATGATTGTTTTAATAGTGCAATATGATGTTTCTGGTAATCAGTTAAAGTGCTATCATCGCTAAGAATTTCACCAATACCTTTAATAGCATTCAATGGGGTTCGGATTTCATGACTGATATTTCTGACAAAATTTGCTTTTACTTCCAAGGCCAAATTTTGTCTATTCATTAACTCATCCTGAAGTTTGTTATCAAGCCTCTGTTTTTCATTTTCCAGCAGTAATCTTTGTTTGTCTATTAATTCGGATTTAAGTGCAATTTCATTTAACTCATTACTCTTTTTAACGAATTTATACTTGAGGTAAAAAGACAAACCAATTCCAACAATGATTAAAAATAACACTATTGCAAATAAGCTTTTTTTGTGCATGTTTTCTTGCAAGGTAAGTCTCTCTTGTTCCAACAATTTAATTTCGTTCTCTTGAATTTTATTCTGGTATATCGCTTGCGTTTTGGTAAATATTTGCAGGTGGTCTGTTTTCTTTAAAGAATCAGATAAATTCTCAAACAACTTTAGAAATTTATCCCCTTCATTGTCATTTCCTAAATGATAATGTGCAACAAATATTTGCTTATAATACTCAACCAAATCTTTGATATTAGCCGACTTTAATAAAGGCCTGCATGAGTTTTCTATATTAACTACTTCAACATGTCTATTTACTTTATTGAGATAATTTAGATAATCAATTGAAAGAGAAATGGTTTCCGGTAATTTATTCTTAAATGAATTGCGATAAATTTCTTCATACAATTTATTAGCTTTTGCTAGACGATTGGTATTGATATAAATCTTTGCTAAGGCTTGTTTGGCAATGGAAATAATTGTTTCGTCGTTAAAATCAATTTGCCCCATTATAACCTGATTCAACCTTACTTCAGCTTCCTTTAATTCACCTCGCTCTATTAAACAAATACCATATTGCATGAGAGCTTGCAAGTAATTAGGCTTGTCTCCTAGCTTATTAAATACAATTAATAATTCTTCCAGAATCTTTCTCGCAAAATTGTAGTTCTTATTTTCTATGAACGTCATAGCTAGATTAAGTTTATTAACAGCTAAATCCCATTCATGTTTCTTTGGATCCTTACTTAAGATGTTAATTGCTTTTTCTAAATATTTAATTGCCTCAATGTTATTGTATAAAAAATTATTACAACCTGCTATTTCAGCATATATTTCCGCTAACAAATCAATGTTACCTATTGAATCTGCAATTAGTTGAGCTTCCTTTAAAATGAATAGAGCTGCCGAATACTGCCCAACCTTTCTCTGTATGATAGCAACATGTTTCAATGCACTTGCACGTTGAATGGTTCCATCATTTGTATATTTTAATGCTATTGTTAAATATTTAAATGCAGAATCGTTTGAATTAGTAACACCATAATAAACTCCAATTATTTTAGCGTGCCTTAATAAAATACTATCAGGTGTGTTTTTCTCGAATTTCTTTAAATCATTTAGTAACCTTTTTACTTCATTGGGATTGCTAAATATTTTCTTGTAAATGGAGTCACAGGTATTTGCATTATTTATATCGATTGAAGCTTTTAAACTAATTGGAAATAAAACAATCAGCCACAATAAAAACTGCAAGATGATGGGTTTATAAGTGTATGCTTTAATTAAAATGCGCATGAAAAGTTTTAGTCACTGATATAAAAACAAAAATCAATTAAATCTGTTATGCTTTTAGTTAATAAATAGGCAATTAGTTTAGATTTAAGTTCATTAATTTTATTATGTTAAAATGTGCAAATCCCTATAAAAATTCGATGCACACAAAACATTTACTACTTAAAAATTATAGTATTTAAGCATAATTTTAAAAAATTCAGTAGAAAGGATATTAAAACAAAATGATTATCCGCTTCTTTACCTAAAAACAAATTTATCAAAACTTCCTAGCTGATTATTATTCATTAAAATCAAACTAAATCTCAAAAATGAAATATGATTAGTATGATGTTTCATTTAGTAATTTCTTAAAATCCAGAATGGATGACATGATTATAGAAAACAAAATACGAAGAAACACCACCCGCAAATCACCAGCACGCGGACCTTCGGTCCGCGTGCTGGTGATTTGCAGGGAATTCATTTTGAGCATTTTTCTATAAACATGTGACCACCTTCAGGGTCATTAATTTCATAGAATTGAGGAATTTAAGGCCTGCTGAAAAACTTTATTAGGACTTATTATCAATCAATTAAACTTTTTGAAATAATTCTCAATACAAATATTAGATTTTATAAAATACTTCTGGTAAACATGCGGATCTTCGTTAAAACAAAATCAGAAAGTACACTTCAAGTATAATTCTTAATTAGAACCAAAATATCTCCAATAAACAAGCATCCATTTTCAAAAAATATTCAGACATTTGAAACATGACGTCAAAAACTGAATCAACTTATATTCGTCCAACCTGGGATGAATATTTTATGGAAGTAATGGAGGCCATCAGCAAAAGAGCAACATGCGGCAGAGGTAGAAGTGGATGTGTAATTGCTAAAGACAACCAATTATTAGTTACAGGATATGTGGGTTCACCAATAGGATTGCCTCATTGTGATGAAGTGGGTCACCAGATGAAAAAAATGATTCATGAAGATGATAGCATTACAGAACATTGTGTAAGAACAGTTCATGCCGAACAAAATGCAATTTGTCAGGCAGCCAAAAATGGCGTTGCCTTAGATGGGACTACTTTGTATTGTAGAATGACACCTTGCAGGGTATGTGCCATGTTAATTATCAATTGCGGAATAAAAAGAGTTGTTTGTGAAAGAAAATACCATGCTGGAGGTGAAAGTGAGCTGATGCTAAAAACAGCAGGAATTCGTCTAGATTTTGTACATGATGAATTGCAAAAATATTGAGAATCTTTAGCAACAAGTTCTATAAATTCAACTCTATATTTAGCTAATATATTAGCCATTCTAATGTTTTTTGCATATATTTGGCTAATATATTAGTCAAAATGCTGCAATTCTCACTTAGAAAAAAACCCATAGATTACCAGATTGAATTGAGTCAAAAGCTCAAAAAAATCCGTAAAGAAAAAGGCTATTCACAAACGGAATTAGCTAAAAGATCAGGTGTTTCTCTTGGAAGTTTAAAACGATTTGAAAATAGTGGAAACATTTCTTTAGAATCTTTATTGATGTTATCTGAAATTCTTGATAGGATTGAAGATTTTGATTTACTTTTTAATATAGATGAAGACTTAAAAAACGTAGCAAAATTGTTCAGTGAAAAATAAAGTGAAATGGAGAATAGAAAATTAATCATTGTTTCGATTTTATTAAATTCAATTGAAAAGGAAGTGGGTGAATTGGTTTTTGAAAATGGTAAAATCTACTTTAAATATTATTCAAGTTTTATTAAAAGCGGATTTAATATCTCTCCTCTAAAACTTCAATTCAATACAGAAATTCAACAAGCAAAGGAAGTTCCATTCAATGGCCTATTTGGTGTATTTGAAGATTCAATGCCTGATGGCTGGGGTAGATTATTATTGGATAGATACTTATCATCAAAAGGAGTAAACATTTCAACCATCAATTCACTAGATAGACTAGCGTTTGTTGGTAACCAAGGAATGGGTGCATTGATTTACAAACCGGAATTTGATATCGAGGGATTAAACGATTTTAAAATTGATTTAGATGAATACAATAATGAAAGTAAAAAAATTTTAAATGGTTATGATTCAGAATATTTTGATGAACTGATAAAGTTAAATGGTTCATCAGGCGGCGCACGGCCAAAAATTCTTGTTAGTTATGATGAATTAAATAACAAATTCTACCCTAATACTTATCCTTTTGATGAACAGCATTCAGCATGGCTAATTAAATTCCCGTCGTCTTCAGACAAAATTGATATTGCCAACATTGAGTATGCTTATCACTTAATGGCTTTAGATTCAGGAATTGAAATGAGTGATTGCAAGCTATTCAAAGGCAAAAAGCAGCAATATTATTTTGGAACAAAAAGATTTGATAGAATAGGAAAAAACCGTTTACATGTTCATAGTGCGGCAGGAATTATTCATGATAATTTCAGATTAAGCTCAATGGATTATGGCCACTTAATGGATTGTGCCTACAAACTCGAAAATAACATCAATGCCTATGCAAAAATTCTTCGAATTGCTGCCTTTAATGTATTTTCAAATAACAGAGATGACCATAGCAAAAACTTTTCTTTTTTAGTTGACGAAAACCAAAACTGGCAATTAGCTCCAGCATATGATTTAACTTTTTCGAATACTTCAAATGGATTTCATAGCACAATGGTTGCCGGAGAAAGTAAACAACCAGGATATCATCATTTAATAAAACTAGCTAATCATTTTAAAATTCCAGATGCAGCTTCAATAATTGAACATGTGAAAGAGATAATTTTCAATTGGAACTTATATGCAGACAAAGCAGTAGTAAGTAAACAATCCAAAAAAATTATTGAAAAAACTATTGAAAAAAATTATTCCCAATCAAAAAGCAACTAAACCTACTTTTCTTTTCCATGGTATTTCAATTGCATACCAAATAAAAAATTACGTAAAACTTGGTCTTTGCATTCCCTAAATTTATCTTGATCGGGTTTTCGAAACAAGGCACTTAACTCATGTTTGCCAAATTGGAAATCGGCAAGTTTGAGTATTTCCAAAATGTCTTCATCTTTTAAGTTCAATGCAATTTTGAGCTTCCTAAAAATCAAATTGTTGTTTAAACTCTTTTCTGGATTAGGAATTTCACCTTCCTTTTTTCCTCTTTTTAAAATAATAAACCCATTCAAAAAAGCAGCTAAATCTTTGTCGTAAATAGGTTTAAAATCAGGATCCTCGTCCTTTTTAAGCCAATTACTTAAAGTTTCTCTATCTACCAAAGCGCCTCCTTCTGCAAATAGTTCCAACATTTTTGAATCATTAAAATTAAATGTATACCTAACTCGGCGAATGATATCATTGTTATTCATCCTACAAACTTAAGAAAGACATTGGATTTTTAGCGTCTTTGCACATGAAGCCGAATTAAATTTCCAATTCACATTCTTATAAAATCCGTTTTTATTTCATTAAAATTTAGCATTTCCTAAACTATTCCAATTATCCCGATTTATAGTTAAATTGCAGAAAATTAAAAACCATGTTAAAATCATCATCAAGCCTCATTCTTCTTTTCTCACTTTTTCTATTAGCTTCATGTGGCTCAAATTCAAGCAAACCGGCAGAAAACACAGTTGATTCTGTAAGTATTAAAGCACAACAAGATAGTATCAACAATTTAAACTCCGCTAATGAACTAATCAGTGAAGATGCATTAGAAGTTACCTATTTAGATACAACTATTGAAGTAATGGGCGATTATACTGTAAGTCAAATCAGGTATAATGATGGAGAGAGAGATATGATAACCAACATGGTAAAGAACAATAAAACCGGAGTTAGTTACGAACTTGGAGGAGAAATTCATAAAAAAGTTGGAAATTTCTTTTTAGTTGGCAATGATGGTTCTGAAACAACCAATGACCAATATTTGCGTGTTGCTAAAGCAGAAGATGGAAACAGTATTCATGATTTTACATACCTAGATGAATATAAAATTGAAAAAGACAATCTAATAATTATAGCACTTATCAATACAAGAGAAGTATCAGATCAAACAAAACTTCCTAACTGTGAAGAAGAGATGAAAAATTCTTCACTAAGCTTTGCTACAGCTGAAGAACAAATTGTTAACCTAAAAACAGGTGAATTAAAACATACACAAAAGTACAAATGTGTGCAAGTGCAATAAACATTGTAACTAAATTATATGAATGAGAATAATTTATTTTTACCACTTACTCATGTAATTTAGTTTACTATTGCTTAATAAATCGCTTGTATGATTTTGAATTCTTTGATTCAATCATAATAAAATACATGCCTGCGTTTAGGTTTTCGATAGAAACTTGCGCATGATTATTATCTACACTTACACCACCTGATTTCTGCATCAGTTTACCTTCTGAATTAATTATAGAATAATTTATTTCACTTTCAACCATATCATTAAGTTGGATATTCAAAATAGAGGAAGCAGGATTAGGGTATACTTGAACTTGTGGTTCCTCTTGCACTAAGTTATTGATTGCTGTGCTTGTATTAGCACCAATTTTGTATAATTTTTTTCCTTGGCCATAATTGGCAAGGAAATAGATTTCGCCTTTCCAGTTGAATAAATAATTATGCCCATAATCAACAGATCCATTTCCTGATCCCAGCGGGTTTATTACAGATTCGGAACCTATTGGTGCAATTTTACTGGCCTTTCCAGTTTTCTCATACTTATATAAATGGTAATTATTCTTAGCCAATTTACCTACAAAAAATATTTTATCATCGTAACCCTGAAAGCTTCTTGCCATCAGAAGGCTATCTTCAATAGGCATCTCAATTGTGCCAATATCTGTACCATTGCTTGTAAAAACCTTTCCATTAGCTTCAAATGCAATTGTATTAGAAACAGAACTAAAAAACCTTGGATTGCCTGACTGAGGACCGGGTTTTGTATCGAAAACGAAAGAAGTGCCCGCTTTGGTGCCATCTGTTTTCCATAACTCCCAGCCCCTATTATCTATGGTATCGTTTGCGCCTTCAAGGAATATCCCATTGGCATTAACTGCATAATCATTGCTTAAAACAAGTGTTTGAAAAGGAAGTATATTTTCTATACCGCTTTCATCGATTGTAACCATGTTACTGTATAATCCAGGCCTTGTTTTTGCACTTACAAATAATTTACCAAACTCAATGAAAGGATATTTGGGATATGAATTTCCGGAACCTGGATTGATATCTATCACCTTAGTACCGGCAAAAGTACCATCCGTTTCAAAAAGTTCATAACCCCAAATTCTATGATCAAACACAAAATAGGCTTTGTTTTTAAATACTTTAGGAATAAACGATGATTCTGTAAATCCAGCACCCCAGCGTGGATATCCTTTTGTTAAATTTACTGGTTTTTGGGAGTCTTTATTAAAATAATAAACATCAGCTGTATCATAAAAAGCTGGTGGGGTGCGATTTGTTACCGAAAGTATAACACCCTGATTGAACCCAACTGCGGACCCCAACCAATCCGATTCACTAAAAAATGGACCCAGCATTCTAGTTGAATTTGCATTCCCACTTCCATCTGTTACCCAAAATTCTTTTCCGTTAATTGAATCATTGGTCTTGAAATAGAGATAATCATTAGAAATGATAAACTCAGAAGTAAATTGGAAATGCTTAGGCAATTTAAAAATCATTTTTGTGTTTAATTTCGTACCATCTGATATCCAAAGTTCATCGGATTTACGAACAAAAACACACTTTTCACGAAAGACACGATTAGACAAAAATATTACACTATCACAAATTTGATTGGTATTGGCAATATTACCCTGGGTTGAATAAAGTTTAGAGTATGTTACACTTCCTTCAAATGCTGTATATACAATGTGATTTTGAAGTGTTACAAATTGCCAATTAAATACATCACCAACATCTGAAACTTTTTGCGGTAATTGTGCAGATAATAAATTACTTATAGAAAGTAAAACTAGAAAAATAAAAGCTCTCATTGTATGCTTAATTTTTTGTTTTAATAATTTTTACAACTTGCTTCAACCCATTAGAATCTTCCAAAACAAGACAATAAGTTGCATCTGGAAATTCATGGATATCTATATGCAACACTCCAAATTTAGGAGCCAGGTCTTGCAGAATAGTCCTGCCGGTAATATCTGTTAAACTAACCTTTTCAATTGATTCAGGAATATTTTCAATAGTTAAATAGCCCAAATTTGGATTGGGAAAAATCTTAATTTCAGGAGAACTCCAAAGCTCTAGTTTCCCTGTTGCTGCAGATTGTCTTATTCTAATGAGCTTGAATAAAAATTCGTTTTCTAACCTTATAAATCCACTGCGTTCTACAGTAAGATTATTGGCATCAATATTTAGTTGAAAACTATCAGCTATACCAATAGAATCTTTATTAACCTGCAACCAAGACTGGTTTGAAGATACCTTCCACTTAGAATTTGTTTGGAATGGAATATTCAATTTATTCGTGTTGGAATTGATTAAAAACACCGAATCCGAATTGAAATAAGGCAAAGGGGATTGTCTTATTCTAATGAGCTTG
>JBIPMI010000130.1:0-8321 GCA_044369215.1 Bacteroidia bacterium
TTCACTGTATCAATTACTGAAAATGTTTCATCCAAAACATAATAACAGGTATCCTTCCAATCAAAATATGAAAATCTATTCTCCCCCAATTGTTTGAAATCTAAACAGTAATTTGGAGTAAATCTTTCAAAAACTATCTTTCCATCCTCGTTAATAATCATCATACGGTTTTTGGTAGATAATTGATAATTTATTGTTGTAATAAAATAAAATCTCTTTTCATCACCTAAATTATTCTGCCTAACTACCAATGGAATTTGCTTAGAAAGCTTTTGATTTAAAGGATTTTGAATACCAGTACCAAATTCAGCTTTCTGCTTTCCTTCCTTAACAAGTTTTTCAAAATTATCTTTGAAATTACTATTATCTACAAAACCAATATTGAGATTTTGAGTAGTTTTAAAATGATATGAAAATTGCTTGGCAACTGACTTATTAGCGAGACTTAAAGCTCGATTTTGTTTAACTATAATTTTCTGATTTGGGGGTAAATCAAAAAGAGGTTTTAATAATATGGTTCTTTTTGAATTTGCTATTACTTTAAATGGAATAGTTTTACCATTACACCTGATTTCATAAGTATATTTTAAATTGTTAGCACTTAACAATTCTGAATGATAGGTGATAATAATATTGGTTGAAGGGAAATTATAAATTGAATTAGGTTTTGGAGAAACGTATTCGACCTCCTTACTTATCTCTGATTGAGCAAGTAATCCGGATTGAAAAAAGAAAAACAAACCTAAAAACAGAACAAATTGAATTGGTTTAATTTTAAAATTTGACATGTTGCAAGTTAATTTTTGAATTCAATTAAATTACTTAAAACACACTTAATAATTCGCCAAAACCCTTGTAAATACTGAACTTTCTTTAATAATATTTTAATAATGAATTTAAATTAACCAGGAGGCTAATATTTATCAAATTCAATTTTATTTTGACAAAACTAAAAAAAATACTTTCTTTGCATCCCGTAAAAAATCAATGGTCTCGTAGATTCCACTTACATGTGGAATTAGAGCAAAGATTTTCTAATGCGCCCACTGGCGGACGAAGGTTCGAGTCCTTCAGGGACTACAAATAGTTTTAACCAACTTTAAAATGGTTTATATATGGTCTCGTAGATTCAACTTACATGTTGAATCGGATCAACGTTTTTCTAATCCGCCCACCGGCGGACGAAGGTTCGAAATTGAGTTGATTTTGTCTCGTTAAAAACAAAATATATGGTCTCGTAGATTCAACTTACATGTTGAATCGGAGCAACGGTTTTCTAATCCGCCCACCGGCGGACGAAGGTTCGAGTCCTTCAGGGACTGCAAATAGTTTTAACCAACTTTAAAATGGTTTATGAATGGTCTCTTAGCTCAGCTGGATAGAGCAACGGTTTTCTAAACCGTAGGTCGAAGGTTCGAGTCCTTCAGGGACTACTTAAAAGTAGACTCGGTTTTCTAATCCGCCCACTGGCGGACGAAGGTTCGAGTCCTTCAGGGACTACAAAGCTTCAGGTTTTCCTGAAGCTTTTTTAGCTTTATACCCCTATGTTTACTGTTTACGTACTTTACTCCAAAAACTTCGATAAAATTTATATCGGTTATACTTCTAACCTAATTCAACGAATTTGGAATCACAATTTTGGTATGGATAAATCATTCACCAAAAATTTCAGACCATGGCTTGTTATTCATTGTGAATATTTTGAAACTAAGTCTGAAGCTATGAGGAGAGAAAAAGAATTAAAAACATTTCAAGGGAGAAAATTTATTCGAGAGACTCAAATTCTTCTCATGAAAAATTTAAATTTCATTTAAACGGTTTTCTAATCCGCCAGCTGGCGGACGAAGGTTCGAGTCCTTCATAAAATTCTATAAAGCAATCCAAATGAATTGGTTTTTGATTTCCAAAAATGCGTTTCTCAATTGAAAACAATTAAAAATAAATACTCCCATCCCCCATTTTCTCCCCTTCATCCATACAAATTTCCGATTCATCCAAAATTGTTGCAGAATTATTGAAAGATTTCAAATCTTGCAGCCATGATTATAAGCATTTCAATAATATATGTTGCTTTAGTAATTTTCTGGGCAGGGAAAAACCAAAAAGAATTATTCAAGACCGACTAATTCCTGTTCATTCCTCCAATATTCATGCTCTCCTGGTAAGCAATTGCTATTGCTTCTAATTCTGCATACCATTCTACTCCATATTTTCTAATCAATGGCTCCTTTAGAAATTCAAAAATTCTAACATTTTTCTCATTTCCCAGCGCGCAGGCGGCATTGCAAATGTCCCAACGGTGATAATTTAATCCTTCAAAATCCCCAACTTTAATGGTTCTAATTGGGTACAAATGACATGAAATTGGCTTTTGAAATTCAGTTTCACCCGCTTTCCATGCGTTTTCTATTCCACATTGTAAGGTCCCGCTTTCATCTCTAACAACAAAATTACACTCTCCGCTTGGCAAGCAAGTTGTCACATTTTCACCATCTTCATCAATTTCAGAAAAACCAAACTTCTCAATTGCATCAATAGAAACCTGATTCAAAAATGGTTTAATTTTAGGATAATCAATTTTCAAAATCTCGACTTCTTCCTTGCTTAACGGGGCTCCAGCGTCACCTTCAATACAGCATGCTCCTTTACATTTGCTTAGATTACAAATAAAATTCTTCTCTAAAATATCCTCAGAAATCAGCTGATCACCTAAAATTATCATGTTTGCAAGGTAAAACTTCAAGGTAAAAAGCACAAACTTTAAGCGAAGCCTTATCTTTGCATTTTCATGGAAACCCAAAAACTCATCGATATCAGGTCGCTTAGCCAAGAGCAAATTAAGGAAGCATTTGTTTCTAAAGGCGAAAAAGCTTTCAGAGCCAAACAAGTTTACGAATGGCTGTGGAATAAATCTGCCTCAGATTTCGACCAAATGAGTAACCTTTCTTTTGAAACCAGAAAATGGTTAAAAGAAAATTATGTAATCAATCATGTAAAGGTGGTTGACAAACAAATTAGCTCTGACAAAACCATTAAAAGCGGATTCAAACTTCATGACAATCATCTTGTAGAAGGTGTTTTGATTCCTGCAGATGACCGCATGACAGCATGTGTTTCTTCACAAGTTGGATGTAGTTTGACCTGTAAATTTTGTGCTACTGGTAAAATGGACCGTTTAAGAAACCTTAATCCGGATGAAATTTACGACCAGGTTGTTCATATCAAAAACTGGGCAATGAAACATTACAATCAACCATTAACCAATATTGTTTTTATGGGAATGGGTGAACCTTTGTTGAACTACAAAAATGTATTGGCTGCCATCCAGAAAATTACTTCTCCGGAAGGATTGGGAATGAGTAATGAACGAATCACCGTTTCAACAGCAGGTATCGCCAAAATGATTGAAAAACTGGCTGATGATAAAGTAAAATTTCGTCTTGCATTATCGCTTCATGCCGCTAATGATGCCAAAAGAAATCAGATTATGCCAATCAATGAAAGCAATAGTCTTGATTCAATCATAAAAGCTTTAAAATACTTTTCGAACAATACCAGAAACCGCATCACCTTTGAGTATATTGCTTTTAGAAACTTCAATGATTCAATGCAGGATGCCAGAGAATTACTTGCTATTTGTAAAGTAATTCCGGCAAAAGTAAACATCATAGAATACAATTCTATAGGTGATGGCTTGTTTGAAAAAGCCGATAAAAATCAAACAGATAAATTCGCCGATTTCTTAATGAGAAATGGTGTTCAAACTACCATAAGAAGAAGTCGCGGAAAAGATATAGATGCAGCTTGTGGCCAACTAGCCAATAAAAAACATGAGGATGCATTGATTTAAACTCAACAAGAACAAATTATAAATTAAACTTTTATATAAATACATATGGACCAAACATTTTTAGACGTATACGCAGAACAAACGCCGAATCCTGAAACGATGAAGTTTGTTTTCAATAGAGATATCCTTCCTAATGAAGCTTTAGATTTTCCAACAAAAGAGAAAGCAATTACATCACCTTTAGCAAAGAATTTATTTGAATTCAGTTTTGTAAATGGAGTTTTCATTATGAATAACTTCGTTACCATCACAAGAGTTTCGGGTAATGAATGGGAAGATATTATTCCAATTACGAGAGAGTTTTTGAAATCATATATTTCTGCCGGAGAAAAAGTTGTAATTGAAACTTTTGAAAGAGAAAACCTGGAATCAGAAGATCCAATTATTTCTAAAATTCAGGAAATTCTTGAAACCTATATCAAACCTGCAGTAGAAGTAGATGGTGGACAAATTATCTTCAAATCATTTGATGAAGGAAAAGTAACTGTAGAACTTCAAGGTTCTTGCAGCGGTTGTCCATCTTCAACAATTACTTTAAAAAGAGGAATTGAAGGAATGTTAACACGAATGGTTCCTGAGGTAAAAGAAGTAGTTGCTTTGTAATTATATCAACTTATTGAAAAGCCATTGAACACAATATTTCAATGGCTTTTTTATTTTAAGACTGTCCAAACCAAATCAGATTCAAAACCTCTGGAAATTAAATATTGAGCAACTTTCTGTTTCTTTTGCCATTCAATTTTTAATTTGGTTTGAGCCAGTTTCTTTTCTGCTTCAAATACAATCACCTTTATATAGTCGTCATCATCAATTTCTTTCATTGCTTGTTTGATGCAATATTCAGAAATCTCTCTAAACTTTAATTCTCGTTTAATTCGCGTTTTTCCCCAATGTTGAGTTCTGAATTTTCCTCCGGCATAAGCTTTAGCAAATCTTTCTTCATTTAAAAAATTCTCACTGATTAAATGATAGATAATTTCCTCAGCATCATTACCCCAAACTCCCCATTCCGATAATTTTCTGCGCATTTCCTGCTGACATCTTTCCTGATAAGCACAGTAAGATTCTGCCTTAAATTTGGCTTGTAATGGTGTAAATTTTTTCTGTTTCGCTTCTTGATCCATCGTTTTTTAAGCCACTTAACTAACTTAGCAGCTTATAAATATTGTGCAAAATAAACAATCTCTCTTTCTTCTTTTTAGTGCCAATGCAATTTCAGGATTCGCACAAGGTATAAGTATGCTTGCAATTCCCTGGTATTTTGCTGCTCGACATGAAAGTTCATACTTCTCAATATCATACGGATTCATTACGATTCTAGTGATGTTTTTCGGCTTGTATGCAGGAACATTAGTTGATAGATTTAGTCGAAAAAATAATTTCCTTTTCACTAATTTAATCTGTTTTATTTTGATTGGAGGAATAGCAACTTTAGGCTATTTTCAGGAACTCCCTAGTTTTTTAATCATCTCGGTTTTTGGGATAACCATGCTTAATTACAATATCCACTACCCTACTTTGTATGCATTTGGACATGAAATATCGAAACCCGAAGAGTACAGTAAAATCAACTCATCAATAGAAGTAGTTGGACAAAGTACGTCAATCTTGTCAGGAGCTTTTGCCGGCTTGTTGCTAGAAGGTGTTAGCAAAGGAAATGGCAAAATATTTGGCTTTTATTTGAATATGCCTTTTGAAATTAAATCATGGGGAATTCATGAAATATTTATGTTGGATGCCGCAACTTACCTATTGGCTACCATTCTCATTGCTGCAATCAAATACACACCAGTACAGAAATTCAATCCTGAATTGGGAAGTTTATCACAAAGAATAAAATCGGGTTTTTCTTATCTGAAAGCGCATCCCAAACAGTTGATTTTCGGACTTTTTTCTTACTCTGTATTTGCAGCACTCATTGTAAGTATACATGCACTTTTACCTATTTATGTTGAAAACAGATTAAATGAAGATGGAAGTGTATTTGCTGCTGCCGATTTGGTTTATGCAATTGGTGCATTATTAGCTGGCTTATTAACAAGTATTGCTTTCAAAAATACCAGTCCGGTTAAAGCTGTTATTATTTTAACATTTTTGGCAAGCGCACTGTATTTTATGGTTTTTGCATCATCAAGTGTTCTCATACTATATTTGTTTAGTTTGTTGATGGGAATTAGTAATGCAGGAACCCGAATCTTAAGATTAACCTATTTATTTAACCATGTTCCGAATGAATTAATGGGAAGAGTAAACAGTATTTTTAACATGGCCAATGTTTTTATGAGAAGCTTGTTTATCTTCTGCTTTTCAATCCCGTTTTTTACATTTGGTCAAAATATTATTTATGCCTTTTTTGTATTGGCAATTTTTCTATTTGTATCGGGTTGGGTATTAATAAAGAGTAAAGATTGATGGTAATTTTATGAAATATAAAGCATCGAAAATAGCAGAAATTTGTGGTGGAAGTTTTATTTCATCCAATGGTTTTAATCCGGAAATAGATCATTTATTGATTGATTCAAGAAAAATCATTTCTTCGGAAAGTGCTTTATTTATTGCCATCTCCGGAGAACGACATAAAGGAATTGATTTTATTCCGGATGTTTATCATTCAGGAATTAGGTGTTTCTTTTTAAACAAAAGTGAATGGAAACAGGAATTCATTAATAAGTTTATAAATGCCTGTTTCATATTGGTTGAAAACACGCTTGAAAGTTTTCAATCGCTAGCCAAGTATCATAGAAAATCTTTTCATATTCCAATTATTGCAATAACCGGCAGTAATGGAAAAACAATTGTCAAAGAATGGCTTCACCATTTACTTCACGAAGATTATTTTGTGGTTAGAAATCCTAAAAGTTATAATTCACAAGTTGGAGTTCCTCTTTCTTTATGGTTGCTTCAAAAAGAACATCAAATTGGAATTTTTGAAGCAGGCATTTCTCAGGTAAATGAAATGGAAAAACTTGAAGAAATGATTTTACCGGAAATTGGAATTTTTTCTTTTTTAGGTGAAGCACATCAACAAGGTTTTAAAAACAAGGAAGAAAAACTTGATGAAAAGCTAAAATTGTTTAAATCATCTAAGAAAATAATCATTGGAATAGATCAGGAAATTGTATCAAAACACATTGAAAATTCAGACAATCGGAAAAAATATTTTACCTGGTCATTAGAAAATAACATCGCTGATTTACACTTTAAATGCGAGAAGAATAGCAATTTTAGTTCTATCACTTGTTTCGAAAATCAATTCAATATTCAAATACCTTTTACAGATGATGCATCAATATGGAATGCTTGCTCCTGTTTAGCTTTTCTGATTTACGATGATAAAATTAATCAGGAGAACTTATCTAATCTCCAAAATAGATTTCTGAGTTTACCTGTGTTGGATATGCGCCTTCAACTCAAAGAAGGTAACAACAATTGCATCATAATTAATGATAGTTATAGTGCCGATTTGGATTCATTGAAAATTGCACTCGATTTTCTTCAACAGAATAAAGGAGAATTAAAAAGTACCGTCATCCTTTCTGATATTTATGAAAGTGGTATTCAAAGTGATTTACTTTATAAAAAAGTAGCCTTTTTGTTAAAAGAAAAACAAATTGAAAACCTAATTGCAATAGGACCCAATATCGCAGCTTTTCATCATATTTTACCTGGAAACACAACCTTTTTTCCTGATACAAATTCATTCATTAACCAAAGTCATGCTGCCGATTTTCAACAACAAATCATTTTAATTAAAGGAGCACGAAAGTTTGAGTTTGAAAAAATCAGTAAGTGGTTTGAAAAAAAAGTACACCAAACCATTTTTGAAATAAACTTGAACGCTTTGGTTCAAAACCTGAATACTTATAAAAGTGTTCTTAAACCGGGTGTCAAAACTATGGCAATGGTAAAGGCTTTTAGTTATGGAGCAGGAAGTTTTGAAATTGCCCGAATGCTTGAATTTAATAGGGTTGATTATTTAACTGTTGCCTATGCCGATGAAGGAACTACTTTAAGAAAAGCAGGTATCAAAACTCCAATTATGGTAATGAATCCGGAACCTGCAAGTTTTGATGCAATTTTGAAATACAATTTAGAACCTGAGATTTACCAGTTTAATATCTTAAGAAGTTTAATTCAAAACTCAAATGGAGTTGAATGTGGTATTCATTTGGAATTTGATACAGGAATGAAAAGATTAGGATTTAATGAATCAGAAATTCCGGAATTGATTAAACTATTAAAAGAATATCATCATTTAAGAATTAAATCTGTTTTTACCCATTTAGCTGCTAGTGAAGCTGCCGAGCATGATGGATTTACTCAAACTCAAATCCAAAGGTTTAGTAATATATCAAAACAAATATGTGATGCATTCGATTACCCTATCATTCGTCATTGTTTAAACAGTGGTGGAATTGTTCGATTTCCTGAAGCTCAATTTGATATGGTTAGGTTAGGAATTGGACTTTAT
>JBIPMI010000131.1:0-8266 GCA_044369215.1 Bacteroidia bacterium
AAAAATACCATAAATACCACCATTACCTCTTAAATCATAAAGAACATTATTTGCGACCAAACAAGGATTTGTTGTAGGAGTATTAGGTGTGTAAATGGCTATTCCATAAACTGTCGAAAATGAAGTACCTGCTGCTCCAAAAGGTGTAAATATTTTATTATTTACTATGGTATCACTTCTACTTCCATTCCATACAGAAATTGGATAAATTGTTGTGGTTGATGTTCTGGTTGGATTACTAATACTATTTCCTCTTAACAAAGTACCATTGGTATTTGTCAAGTAAAATCCTGAATAAAAGAAATTCTGAATAGTATTATTAATGAACTTATTTGCAGAAACAGTTGCAGAAGAAGTTTGAGGACAAATAGTAATCGCATAATAAGGACCACCTGTTGTAGGATGACCTAAAATTGTGTTGTTAAAAAATAAATTATAAGCACCATTTGCACCTGTAGTAGTAACTGATGTAGTGCTATTAGTAAATGTAATACCAACAGCACTTCCAGTAGATATTGTTGAGATAGATGTTAAATCAATTATACAATTGGTGAAATTATTATAATTTGAATTTGACCTTAATTGAATTCCCCAACCATATTGTGTATTGGTGGTTTTTAAATTTAAACTATCTATGTTCAAGTAACTTGCTCCAGTTAATCTTAATAAAAAATAATTAGCAGCAGAACAGTTAAACTGAATGGTATGACCATGACCATAAATATAAACTCTGGTCGTGTCATTTACACCCGGAATTACAGGGATATCAACATACTCAATATGAGTAGTAATACTACCTGTAAAATCAAACATGGTATTTGCAGAAATACCAAATGGTGCCGAGTTAGATGGACCACCATCCGATCTTGCTCCTGCAGAGGTTAAAAATGTGATTGCAGAATTCAAGTTCTTAAAATTAGTAGAACTTGCAACTTGCGTTGAATCGATGGTGTAGCTTCCTGACAGTTGAGCAGCTTTCAAATCGGAATTGAAAAATGCAAAACTAGTTAGACAGAAAAGCAAGAAACATTTAATAGTAAAATTTAATCTCATAGCTTACATTTAATTGTTTTAAAATAAAAAGAACAAATACTAAATAAAGTAAGTCTATTATGAAATTAAAAGCAAATTAAAATTTACTAATTGAGCCCTTCGACTCATATATTAAGAAATAAAAATTACTGAATCTATGAAGACAAGTAATATGACTGACTTTGCAATTTTGCAATGAAATACTAAATCAGTTTTTATTTCACCAGTAATTGTCTTGGAAGTTCTCCATTTCCAAGAATACATTCTAAAATGTATACACCTTGAGGAATTTCACTTGTATCAATCTTCAATTCATTTGAATCTTTCTCATCAAAATGAAGGTATAATTTAGCATTCAAATCATATATCCTTACTCTTTTGAATGATTCCATTTTAGGTAATTGAATGTTTAATTCATCAAGCATTGGATTTGGATAAACCAGCACATGATTTGAGTTTGGTATGACTGTAAACGATAAATCATTTAAAGAATAAAAAGTATCATTTACCCAATTATTTAATTGAATAGGAGCAAAATCTTCATTTACTTTTTTCTGTTGAATATATCCTTTATTGAGAACCGGAATTGAAGATTTCCTCATTTCCAATCCACTCATTTTAACTATGCCCGGAGTATTTCTTTTGATTAAAACGAAGTTAATATTTACACGAGTTGCATTAACCGGAACTTGAATTGGTTTAGCCTGAGCAGTCCAATTGCTTGTTCCGGCACCAAACATTACCAATTGAGAAGGCATGTTTACATCAGGAAAACTAAGGACCAATCTGATTGAATCACCAGGCTGCCCTTTGGTAAACATTTTAAACATATTGGTACCCTTTTCCAATCCACCTAAATTAGAAATTGAAGCAAATGAAGAATTATTGGCAGAGCTGGTAAAACTTTTATTACCTGAACTTGCAACTCCATCTGTACCATCAAAATTTGTAAGAGGAACTGTATAGCCATCAGGCAATGAATTATTATTCAAATCTCTATTTAATGCAGGCATAATATTTACGCCTTGATTTGGAATAGAGTCAAATAAAATTGAAGCCCATCTTTCATAAGTACGCACCGGAATTCCATTGTTTAAACTCCATTGCAAAACACTGTCAACTCTCGCTAAAAAGACTGTCCAACCACCTTGAACATTGTTAAAGTGACTCAAGCCAAAGCTTTGGTAGTGGCGAGCACTTCTGTCTGAAATAATATTTGTTAAGCCTTGAAAATTGTTTGATTCTTCATAAAAATCGGGGCCTTGCAAAGCATATCTTCTATCAGCAAATGAATCAACTTCATTATAACATTTTTGTGATGATTGAATATTAACAGCTGCAGCAGTATATCCTACTGATGTAGCAAAAGCCTTTACTTCTTGTCTGTTTAATAATGCATAAGAACCACCGGGCTGAATCCAGGTTTTGGGCGCTGGCAATCCAAAACTTGCAAACAATTGAACACTTCTTTGAGCCAATAATAAATTTGATTCAGGCAATGATTTGACATCAGTAGTTGTTAATCTTTCATAAGAAATATTAAATGCTGTATCGTTTTTCCATGTTTCCTGCCAATAGTTTTGAAGGACTAAAGTATCAGGATCTGTAGTAACTTTATTTTGAATAGAAGAATAAACAGAGATAATATTTCTTGAAGGCAAATACACCAAAGCATAATAAGGATTGCCATTAAGCGTGCGGAATTCTCCATTGTTAACAGAAATCAACCTGTTTCCAATCAGATTAACCTGCCCTTCACCAACAAAAGAATTGGTAAAAGGAGCAGCTAACTTCAAACAAACTTTGGTACCGTTTATATGATCAACAGCAGGATGACCTGAATAAGCAATTGTATCGGCAAGCGTCTTCACCCTAAAAAATCCCATGTGGTGATCGGGAGTATGGTCCATTAATTCATGACCTGATGCAGCAATCTCTTTAAGTGCATTTACAGCAGCAGTATCATTGTATAATCTGGATGCATTAATTGCCAAAGAAAATTTTAAACCATAATTATTAAAAGTACGGTTCCAGTCTCTCCATTTAACAGCACCCTGATGGTCATCTACCCGAAAGCAAATTCCTCCTGTTTTTTGCGCAGGATTCTGGGCATTTATCGTCAAAAAAAGATTTAAAAAATAGATTGTGAGTAGCAGTTTATTCATGTTGTAAAGCTTGGGTCAACCAAACATATACTTTTAAGAAGAAATTTAAAATAAATGAACAAAAAATAACTGCAGCAAATTATTGCACAACATAAATAATTATCAATTTTTCAAATACTTAAAAAAAATACTGCCAAATAATCTACAGATCTAAACAAAAAAACTAAAATAATTTTGATTCATTTCATACAAACTCTGAAAAATGATTTCAAAATCAATTGTAGAATTTATCAAAAACACTTCCGTTTGAAATCTGGAGTGAAACTTAAATTTATTAGTTCTTCTGAATTTTAATAGCTCCAACAGAATTACTACTTCTTATCAGATAAATCCCTGCATTTAAATCAGTCAGATCAAAAGATGCCATTGCGTTCTCAGAGGAAACAGATTTGATTAATTTACATTGTAGGTTGTACATTTGAAATTGCTCATTTCCGATAAGATCAGATTGAATGTTTATGTATTCATTTGCAGGATTTGGATATACCTTAAAGTTTATGGCAGAATTAATTTTAGCTAAGCCGGTTGGATCACTGAGCTGCACTTTTTCTACCATTTTTAATGCTTGAACACAAGTTGAATCAAATACCATAAAGTTTACCAAACCCCTTGTTATATTATCATAACCATCATAAATACCGACATCGATAGTTGCAGAATCAATTGAGCAGAAACAATTTTTGGCTAAACTCCAATTGATATCTGTTTGATTTTCGATATTGTATAGTGAATTATAACAGATTTTATTATCCTTTACCTCATCGAATCCTGCTGCAGGAACCCAATTGTTTCCGCCTAATACAATACCAACTCCATTATTAAAAATGGTATTGTTTTGAATAATAGAGCCGGGCTCAGCAATGATTGCTACTTCATTCTGAGAAAAATTCGAGAACCTGCATTTACTGCCTGCAAAGCCTTTAATTGCAAATTTATTCTGAATGAAATCACATGATTCAATATCCAAATTACCATTCTCTTGAAAAACAGTTTCATTTTGCTTAAAAACACAATTTCGAAATTTTCCTGACATCAATAAAAAGCAGTTGGTATTGTTTTCGAAAGTTGAATTATAAGCTTCAATTCCATTATATAATGTTGAGAAACAAGCCGCATTTCTTTTGAATGTGCAATTATTAACAGTTGCACTTCCATATTGTAACATCAATGTAGCCACGACACCATTATCAACAAACTCGCAATTTGTTAAAACCAATGGTACCCCCATCGAAAACACATAATTATTACCACTAAATTTACAAGATTCAAATTTTACTGAATCATATAAAATTACATCATTTAAAATTCCCCAATAGGAATGATTCAATTCAATATTTTTAAATTTTGCTGATCCTCCCTGAGTGCCTTTAATTCTGATTCCATACCAAACCTGTTCAAAAGCATTTGAAGGTTTTGTTTCAGGAATAAAAGAAATTCGATTATTTGAGGTTCCTTCTGCAATTAAATTTCCCCTACATTCTAAATAAATTTGTTCCCCATTATTTACACTTGAGTTAGCAATTTTAACAACTACTCCTGGTTCAATTGTTAAGGTTTTTCCGGGAAATATTACGACAGACCCATTTAAAATATAAGGACTGTTTGCAAGAGTCCATGTTGTATTTGAGAAAATACCACCATTAAAATAAGTGTTTGCTTTCGAAGAAAACGAAAGACAAAGAACTAAAAATAAAGAAATTATATTTTTCATGTTTAATGATTTGCAAATTAGACTCAATTAAAAGCAAATAGACTCCTGAAAAGTTTAAACAATAAAAAAATATGACCTTTGCCTAGAAAAAAAGGCACAAAAAAAGCGAAGAAATCTCCGCCTCATTGTCGGGGTGGCAGGATTCGAACCTACGACCTCCACATCCCAAATGTGGCGCGATACCAGGCTACGCTACACCCCGATTCCTTTTAAATTCTACAAGTTGCTAAAGCTTGTATTAGTGGCGGAGAGAGCGGGATTCGAACCCGCGATACACCTTAACAGCGTATGACGGTTTAGCAAACCGTTGGTTTCAGCCTCTCACCCATCTCTCCTTGACTGAATTTCTAAGGGATTGCAAATGTATGAATGTCTTTTAAAATACCCAACACTTTTTCATATTTTTTTTATCTAAAGTAAATTTTATGTAAACCAATTTAAATGTGTACATCCTAATTAGTTAATTTTTAATCTATTATAAATATTTAGAAAAAATATTAGCCTCAAAAAAAAATTAACATACCATTTCCTAATTATAACTTGTTATTTAGTAAACAATTTACATCCTATGTCAAAAGATAGTCCTCACCAATATAAATTCAGAGATTTCAAAATCTTTGGGTCTACAGAATGGCTAGCCAACAATGAAAAAAAGTATAGATTGGTTTATGAAGAAACCGAATGTACCTTTATTTATTGCGAGTTATCATTCTTCAATAAACTATTTGATGAAGATGATTGGGATATTAAAATCAATCTGAAATGTATAAATATTGAAGATGGCAGCATCATTTGTAGTTTGCAGGCTGACAGACAAATTAAAAAGGATGAAAACATTGTTTTTGTTAGAGAAGGTTGGGGTGTAAAAACTCCAGGTAGCTTTTGGAAAAAAGGTACTTATAAATGGGAAGCCTGGATTGATGGTATTGCTGTTGCTGAAAAAACCTTTTATATTATCGACTTAGGTGTAGTTTCTGAAACTGTTAATCCCTTCTTCAATATCAAAAAAGTAAGGCTATATGAAGGTCCTGACACCAATATTCCAAAAATAGACCGTCAGTATTTATCAGCATTTCAAAACAACGAAACTCGTTATGTTTGGGTGGAAATTCTTTCTGAAAATTTAATCAGAGAGCCTGAACCATGGCCTTGTGAACTTCAATTTTACTTCAAAACAAATACTGGTCAGTTAAAAGGTAGTATTGAAAAACTAATTTTTGTTGATGGAACTGAGCCTGAATTTGAAATAAGCATTGGTTGGGGAAGCGACTTAAAAGGAACCTGGGGAGTAGATTCTTATAGTATCTCTGTTGTTTTTATGGATCAGGTTATTGCAAATATTCCTTTTGAAGTAGGCGACTTCTTTGCTGCTGAAGGAATAATTGAGCCTCCTAAACAAAAGGAAAAACTAATCATTCCAACTACTACTCCTGATGCAAATATGGATGAAGTATTAAAGGAATTAGATGCTTTAACGGGACTTGAATCCATCAAAAAGAAAGTTAAGGAATACACTACTTATTTAAATTTCATCAAAATAAGACAAGAAAAAGGATTTGATGACAATGAAAAAATAAACTTACATGCAGTTTTTACGGGTAATCCCGGCACAGGTAAAACTACAGTTGCCAAAATGCTTGGCCAGATTTACAAACAATTGGGCCTACTTAGTAAAGGCCATGTTCTTGAAGTTGATAGAGGTGATTTGGTTGCTGAATACATCGGACAAACTGCACCCAAAACAAAAGAGATTATCAAAAAAGCCAAGGGTGGAATTTTATTTATTGATGAAGCTTATTCTTTAGCCAGAAAAAATGATGATGCCAAAGATTTTGGTAAAGAGGCTATCGAAATTCTATTAAAAGAAATGAGTGATGGAGAAGGTGATATTGCTGTTATTGTTGCAGGCTATCCGAATGAAATGGAAACCTTCCTTGAATCAAACCCCGGAATGAAATCGAGGTTTAGTATGTTCTATGATTTCCCTGATTATACCCCTCAGGAATTAATGACCATTGCCGATTTTACCACCAAAAAAAGAGGCGTTATTTTAAGCAAAACTGGTAGAGAGTTTCTGTATAAAAAATTAGTTGATGCTTATCGTGAAAGAGATAAAATGTTTGGGAATGCCCGATACGTAAACTCTCTTATTGATGAAAGTAAAATGAATATGGGTTTAAGATTGATGCAAACCCGTAATCCAAAAGAATTAAGTAAAGAAGAGATTTCTACTATTTCGGAAATAGATATTGAAAAAATATTTGCAGGTAAAACTCGCAGTTTAGCCGATATTCCAATTGATGAGGATTTGTTAAAACAAGCACTTAGCACATTACACCACATGATTGGTTTAAATAGTGTAAAAAATGAGATTGATGAATTGGTGAAACTTGTTCGTTTTTACAAAGAAATTGGAAAAGATGTTCGTCAGAGTTTCTCTTTACATGCTGTATTTACTGGCAATCCGGGAACAGGTAAAACTACAGTTGCCAGAATTCTAGCCCAGATTTATAAAGCACTTGGTATTTTAGAAAGAGGAAACTTGGTTGAGTGTGACAGACAAGCTTTGGTCGGTGGATTTGTTGGTCAAACTGCCATAAAAACTAATGAACTTCTCGGGAAAGCAATGGGTGGAGTGCTTTTTATAGATGAAGCTTATGCCTTAAGTGAAGGTGGTGAAAACGATTTTGGTAAAGAAGCCATAGAAACCATTTTGAAAAAGATGGAGGACAATAGAGGTGATTTTATTGTAATTGTTGCTGGATATACCCAAAACATGAAACAATTTCTTGAATCAAATCCTGGTTTAAGATCTCGCTTTGATAGAGAATTACATTTTGAAGATTACAATGCTTCTCAATTATTTGATATCGGAACAAAAATGCTTGCAGGTAACTCTATCCACGCTGATGCTGATGCTGCTGAACACTTAAAGAAATACTTTGAATTGCTTCATTTGGCAAGAAATCAATTCTTTGGAAATGCGCGAACAGTAAGAAAAATTATAGAAGAAGCCATCAAAAACCAACACTTGAGATTGGCAAAACTTGAGGCTGCACAAAGAGAAAAAGACATGATTATGCAGCTAAAAATGGAAGACGTCGAAGAGTTTAAACTCGAAAGCGTTCAAGCAACTGAAAAGAAAAGTATAGGATTTAAACAAGGTTCATAAAAACCTTATTTCATCTAAAAAAAATGAATAAGCCCGATTTTATTGGGCTTATTTCATTTCAAATGCATCTATATTGATATTGGCCAGAATAAATTTAATGACCTTGAATAACATTGGGAAGCTTAAAAAAGCGAATGAAACATAACAAAAGAATCTTTGCTCTGCCCCTTCCTGTTCAACAAACAG
>JBIPMI010000132.1:0-8255 GCA_044369215.1 Bacteroidia bacterium
GTTAAGTGGTGAACTAGAAGTAGAATTGATACCTCAAGGAACACTTGCTACACGTTGTATGGCTACAGGTTATGGAATGCCCGCAATATTTACGCCGGCCGGAGTTGGAACTGAAGTTGCAGAAGGAAAAGAAATCAGAGAATTTAATGGTAAACAATATCTTTTAGAAAAAGCTTTTGATTCAGATTTTGCCATTGTAAAAGCTTGGAAAGGTGATACCCATGGTAATTTAATCTTTAAAGCAACATCCAGAAACTTCAATCCTTTGATGGCAATGGCCGGCAAAATAAGCATTGCTGAGGTAGAAGAATTGGTAGAACCAGGAGAATTAGACCCTGATATGATTCACACACCTGGAATATATATCAATAGAATTTTTCAAGGCACAAACTATGAAAAACGAATTGAACAAGTAACTACCAGAAAACGAAGTTAAAAACATCAAAACAAAAAAGAGGCTGTTTCTAAAATTGAAACAGCCTCTTTTTTATTTAAGATAATTGCCAATCTATGGAGTTGGAGGATTATTAGAATTTGGGTCTTTGATTTTCATTCCCGGTTTTAAGCCATCAATAATTTCAATATTAATTCCATCACTTAGACCTCTTTTTACTTCAAGTTTTTCAAAAACCTGACTTGATTTTTCAACTTCAACAAAAGTTTTCTCGTTTTCGAAAATCAATACACTTTCAGGAATAGCAAAAACACTGTCTCTTCTATCTAAAACGATATCAGCATTTGCACTATATCCTGCTCTTAAAAATGAGCTCTTTTTAAGTTCCACCTTAGCTTTTATCTGAAATTGAATAGCTCCATTTTCTTTAACACCTTTAGGAGCAATGTATTCCAGCAAAGCCTTAAACTTATCAGAATCGATTGCACCAACAGTCAGAATTAGCTCCATTCCTGGTCTAATTTTTCCCACTTCACTTTCATCTACTTTCCCTTCAAAAATCATTTCGCCCATATCGGCAACAGTTGCTATTGTGGTACCTTCATTAAAGGTATTACTTTCAATAACACTGCTACCCTCTTTTAAAGGTACATCTAAAACCATTCCTTCTATTGTACTTCTTACAATTGTATTTGTTGATTTGCCTGATGATTTACTTACACCTTCGCGTATTAATTGGATGTTGTTATCGGCAGCATCAAGCTCCTCTTTTGAGTTATTTAAGGCCAATCTTACCGTTTGATAATCTGCCAATGAAATCAATTTATCTTCAAATAGTTTTTGGGTTCTATCGAATTCAATTTTTGCATTTTCATAAGCTAGTTTAGCACGATTCACACGAGATTCGGCATTAGCCAGATTAATCATATTAGGAATAATTCTGATTTGTGCAATCATATCACCCTTACGCACTTTTTGTCCTGCTACAACATAAATCTTCTCAATAATTCCCGAAACCTGAGGCTTGATATTTACCTCTCTTCTTGGAACTACAGAACCAGTTGCAACTGTCTTTTTGATAATGTTTGTTTTAAGCATTTCAATTGTTTTAAAAACAACAGGCTTTTGTTCTGATTTTTGATAAAGGAACCAGATTGTGTAAATAAACAAACCCACCAATGCCAGTCCCAAAACCCATTTCATTATTTTTTTCATAACTTACTATTTTCTATTATTCATTTCTAAGTGCCTCAACAGGACTAATTGATACGGCTTTTCTTGCAGGAATAATTCCGGCAAGGGCACCACATACAATTAGTATTGTCAAAGCTTTTAAAGCCACAGCAATTTCTACACCGGGTTGATGAAACATTCCGGTATCCTGGCCCTGTATCGCCACATTTATTGCTTCCATCAAAAATATTCCGGAAACCAATCCTAAATAACCCGCCAAGGTTGTTATTAAAATAGATTCTGCAATAACCTGACTTATGATACTATATGGAGAAGCACCAATGGCTCTGCGAATTCCAATTTCTTTAGTTCTTTCATTCACAATAATCAGCATGATATTACTTACACCAATAACACCAGCTAGTAATGTACCAACACCAACTACCCAAACCAATAAACTAATTCCTTTAAAAAGACCAAGTATTTTTTTGAATTCCTCTTCACTATTCCAGCTTCCTATTGCATAAGGATCATCCGGAGAAATTTTGTGGCGGGCAGACAAAAGTTTTTTCACCTTTGTTTCTACTAAACTTGCATCATATTGAGGTTTTGCGGTTATACTAAACCAGCCAATTTTTCCGCCCCAGTTAAATGCTTGTTGAAAGGTAGAAAAAGGAACATATACTGTTTGTATTTTTTCTTCGGCCTCTCCTCCTCCACTTTCAACAGTTGTAGTTCCAATAATTCTAAAATAGGTACCATTCACGAGAATGTATTGACCTAGTGGATTTTCATCCTTTTCAAAAAGCACTTCTTTAACCCTGCTTCCAATCACACAAACTTTTCTTTTTTCAAGAATATCCAAATCATTGATATACCTGCCTTCAACAATTTTAAAGGTTTGAATGAATTTATTTTCAGGAAAATCTCCTCTAACAGCAAAGGGACCGGTTTTTATACCACGACTCACATTATTGTCACCTCTATAACCACCCAATTGACAGGATGGTGCCAGGTATTCAATTTCAGGGATATTATCTCTGATAGCCTGCACATCATCAACTAGAAAATTATAGGTTCTGCCTCTGGGTAATCCTTGGTAAGCAATTGTGGTTGATTGAGTCCACAAATAAATGGCGTTGGTAGCAGAACCTCCAAATGATTTAGTAACTCCATTCTCAAGTCCTTTGCCCGAACCAAGCATAATCATTAACATGAAGATACCCCAAAAAACACCAAAAGCAGTGAGTCCAGTTCTGAGTTTATTTTTACTCAGAGTTTGGTATATTTCGTTGAATCTATCGCTATCTATAAACATGTTTATTCGTCTCTTAAAGCTTGAATAGGATGGATACTAGCAGCCTTTTTTGCCGGAAAATAGCCTGCCAAAAGACCTGCAATTACCAACATTAGCATGGCTAACAAAGCCACTTTTAAATCAACCTCAGGATTTCTAAAAAAATCGGAACCCGGCACATTTGTTTTAAATAATTCTAGTAGAAAAATTCCTGCAATCAAACCAATATATCCAAAAAGTGAAGTAATAAAAACAGCCTCCTGCATCACAAGGAATATTATACTTCTAGGACTTGCACCTAAAGCTTTCCTTACTCCAATTTCTTTGGTTCTTTCCTTAACAACAATCATCATGATATTACTTACACCAACAATTCCTGCAATTAAAGTACCTATTCCAATCAACCAGATAAACCAGTTAATACCAGTAATCAAACCCATAATCTTTTTGAATTCGGTCAGATTATTCCAAACAAAAACAGCTTTTTTATCATTGGGATCGAAATGATGTCTTCTAGCTAACATCGCTCTTAATTCATCTGTGAAAGCCTCACTTTTTTCCATATCATTCTCGTTAATTGTCATAACAATCTGGTCGATATGATTGGTGCCGGTAAACGCCTTTTGCGTAGTAGTTACTGGCACGTACGCCCTTCTATTGTCTTCTTCGTTTCCATCATCAGTAAAGACTCCAACAACTTGAAAAAGAATACCATTGATATTAATCTCTTTACCAAGAGGCTGTTCTCCTTTTAATAAATCATCGGCAACTTTTTTACCGATACAGGCTACTTTTCTACAATCTTTTAAGTCTAAATCATTGATAAATCTGCCTTGAACAACTACAATTTTTTCAGGATAAATCATTCCGGGATGAACACCCTTCATATTAAAACTTCCATACCGATTTTTATAACTGAATAATTTCACATCCCACATATGCATTCTTGCACTGGCATGTTCCATATTCTTGTAATTTCTATTTACAAAATCAAAATCTTCATTGGTAAATCTAATATCTCTTCCAGGTTGGTAACCATCATAAGCAACAGAGGTTTTTCCGGCATTTAGCCAAATACTATTCACTGCATCTCTGTTAAACTGATGCCTGACACCATTTCCCAATCCATTTCCGGCACCCAGCAAAACTATTAGCATAAATATTCCCCAGGCAACACTAAAACCTGTTAAAAAGGTTCTTAGCTTATTGCGGGAAAGATTTGCAAATATTTCTTGCCATTTATCTAAATCAAACATGCTTAAACTATTAAACCGTCTTTTAATCTGATTGTCCTTTGGGTCATTTCAGCGATATCATGTTCATGGGTAACAATAACAACTGTAATACCTTTTGAATTGATATCTTTCAGTAAGCTCATCACCTCATAACTTGTTTGAGTATCCAAAGCACCTGTTGGTTCATCAGCTAAAATCATTTTAGGTTGAGAAATAAGTGCACGAGCAATAGCAACCCTTTGTTTTTGACCTCCAGATAATTCATTAGGCATATGATTTGCCCATGCTGATAATCCTACCATTTCTAAATACTCCATGGCCAGACTATTTCTCTTTTTACGAGGTACTTTCTGGTAATACAAAGGTAATGCTACGTTTTCCATAGCATTTTTAAATGATATCAAGTTGAATGATTGAAAAACAAAGCCAATAAACTGATTTCTTAATTTAGCCGCTTGAGTTTCATTCATGTGTTGAATAAGCTGGCCATTTAAATGATAAGAACCAGCATCATAATCATCAAGAATTCCTAAAATATTTAACAAGGTAGATTTTCCACTACCTGAAGAACCCATAATAGAAACCATTTCGCCCTTATCTATATCTACATTTATTCCTTTTAAAACCTTTAGAGAATTACCTCCAACGGAATAACTTTTCTCAATTGATTGAAGTTTAATCATGAATTATTTAGGACTATTGTTTGAAATTCTACCACCTATATGCTTAGCTAAAAAGTGCTCCATAGAACCATAAAAATCAAACTGATTTTCTTCATTGGCAAAACCATGACCTTCATTGTCCTTAACCATATATTCCACTTGAACACCACGTTTTTTAAGTGCTTCTACAACCTGATCACTTTCTGCTTTATTTACACGTGGGTCGTTTGCACCTTGAGCAATAAATAAAGGAGCTCTAATTTTATCTACATAAAATACAGGAGAAACTTCTCTTAATGAAATTGAATCTGAGTGAGGATTACCAACCATTTCATGAAACATTTCCAAGTATGGTTTCCAATAGGGAGGTATGGTACCCATGAAGGTAAACATATTTGATACGCCAACGTAATCTACGCCACAAGCATAAAGTTCAGGAGTAAAAGTTAATCCTGCTAAAGTAGCATAACCACCATAACTAGCACCATAAATTGCAACTCTTTTCGGATCGGCAATTCCTTCTGAAACCAACCAGTTGACTCCATCTGAAATATCCTGCTGCATGGTTCTTCCCCACTGCTTGAAACTTGATTCCCAAAACTTTCTGCCATATCCGGTAGAACCTCTGAAATTCATTTGTAATACAGCATATCCTCTATTGGCCAAAAACTGTACTTCAGGATTAAAACCCCAAAAATCTCTGGCCCATGGTCCACCATGCGGATTAATAACCACGGGTAAATTTTTTGCATCCAATCCTTTAGGTAATGTAAGATAACCATGAATTACTATACCATCTTTTGATTTGTAGGAAATGGGCTTCATTTCACTCATGTCATCTTCATTAATCCATGGAGCTCTTTCAATAATTTTAGTCAATTCATCATTGGTAATATCATAAAAATAGCTGGTACCCAATGACCTATCGCTCATAGTTCTAACTAAACATTTGTCTTCATTTTTACTCGTACTGGTTATAATAATTTCGTATTGATTACCCAGCTTTTGCTTAAGTTTTGAATAGGTATCTTCTGTTGTTTTATCCAAAAACTTCATCTCTGTTTTTTCTGTGTGATAGGTAACAGAAGTAAGAACCTTACGCTTTCTTGAATAATCGAGATTTTCCAAATCAACATCAGGATGCTCAAACAATACTTCAATTTCTTTTCCTTTAGAAATATCAAATTTTACTATAGCTGATTTATCACGATTTAAGTTAGAACAAGCATAAATATACTTATTATCAAAACTAAAAAACAAAGGATTTACCTGTTCTTTAAAAGATGTTTGGAGCACCACTTTAAAAGGACTTTTTTCATTTTCACGATAAAGCAAATTCGACCTTACTCCATCTGTTTGAACAGCTACACGAATGGTTCCTGTATGGTCAGTAATCCAGTTACTAATACCACCCGGATTCTCAGCAACAGAAATCATATCACCTGTTTTAATATTTAATCTGTAAACATCAAATAATTCAGGATTACGTTTATTCATTTCTATCAAAACTTCATCTTCATAATCAATCAATTCATCAATAATTTGAACTCTGACATTTTTAAAAGGAGTAAGATCTTTCGGATTTTTACCATCTGCATCTACGGCAAACAGATGGAAATTTTCATCACCACCATTATCCTTCACATAAATTATTCTATTGTTTGTTTTCCAGAAATATGAACTGATATTTCTATCTTCTACAGAAGTAACTCGAAAAGTATCAATAGAACCAATTTTAGTTACAAAAACATTCATTCGGCTTTTGTAAGGTTTGGTAAATGAAATCTTATCTCCATCCGGAGAAAGCAATAAATAGGAAATATCAGGATTCCTGAAAAAATCAGTAAGTGGAATGATGGGTGACTGTTGATTTTTACTATTTCGGTCTGAACAAGAAACCAGTAAAACCGAAAACACAATCAAATAAAATAATCTATAATTTAAAACCTTCTTCATACTCTTTTTCTCCAATCTGAACGATCAGCTTAAGCTGTAAAATTTAACATTTTAGCCCAAACTAATCAATAATTTAACAAAGAATATTAAATAAAAACAAGCTTAAAAAGTTTTAAATATGACCATCCGACCTATTTTTTGATAAACGGCCCTAAAACAAGATGCCACTCCAATTGGAGTGGCATCAATATTAAATTATTGCACAGATTACATTGAAATTCTAACAGGAAAATTAATATCTAAATCAGATTCTGATGAAGGATTATTGTCTTTTTCAACTCCATCGTAATGACTTAAAACTACATTTAATTTGCCCAAAACCGGCCAGCTGGTATTGGTACTATTTACTTTGATTTTAAAACTTAATCCAAGAGGTCTGTTTTTTGAATCGAAATCTAAATAAGTTGTACTCCACATATCTTTAATCTCATTTGAAGCAGTAAAGAAGAATCTATGTGCATCAGCCTCCTCTTCTATTTCTGAAGAAATTGTATCTACAGGATTTTTTGATTCATCTAATATTAAAACATCAACCTTATACTCATTGTTATTTTTCAAAGAAATAGTATCAATTGAAGGCGCATTTCCTCCATCACCATCCAAATCTTTCCATTTTACAAGATAAGTTTCGTTAACATTTGATTGATTTACTATGCTTAAATAAACAGTGGTAATTTGCTCTTGAGCATTATTCACTACAGGTTTTTTTGCTTCTTCTTTTTTACATGCAGCAAAAGAAATAATTGAGAAAATAAATAGATATAAAAATAATTTTTTCATGACGTTTTTGAGTTTAACTCTTAATTTTTTTTGATTGATAATATTGAATTGGGAATTGAACTGATAAATAAAAATTTCTTCCGGGTTCATCGGTGAAATACCTGAATCGATTCATATAATCCCGATATGAATTGTTCATTAGATTCCTTACTCCTACCACAAAACTCATGTTTGATAACTTTGTCTGAATGGTAAAAGCAGTTTGAAGATTAATTAAAAAATAGGCCGGTGGTGGCGCAGCATAATCAAGCCCTTCTACAAATCTATTTTGCCTGAAAACTGATTCAAAATCAACACTTGAAAAAACATCAATAAAGTATTTCCATTTCGACTGATTGAATACAATGGAAGATTTCAATCTATTGGCTGGCATATAAATTAAAGGCTGATTGTTTGTAACATCATTAGCATACAAAAACGAGTATGATAAATTCACCAAAAATCTTTTTGATAGTGGTTTTGCTACCTGCATTTCGAATCCACTTAAATCGGCATTGGTTTGAGTAAACTTAAATGTTGGAAATGCTCCACGCAATGTGAGAGTCGGACTCGTATCAGGTTTTGCATAAATGAAATTTTTGATTGTGTTTTTAAATAAATTAAAATCTATTGAAACAAAATCTGTTTTCCATTTAAAAGCTAAATCGCTGTTATAAGCAAATTCCGGTACTAAATTCTCATTCCCAATTTCAAAAGAAGCCAAGCCATTATGTAAACCATAACTATATAGTTCGTTTACTGTAGGAGCTCTCCAGGCC